>NZ_JXIS01000014.1:0-136662 GCF_000836715.1 Bacillus sp. L_1B0_5
AGTGGAAGAGCAACCAATGCAGCAAGTAGTGGTAGAGCAAGTACAAAAGCCAATTTCAAGTACAGAACCAAAAGAGAAAGCATATGTTGTCAATCAAAGAGAGAACGATATGCGAAATGTATTGCACACACCACCGACATATACTGTTCCGCCATTAGCGTTGTTGTCAATTCCACAGCAATCAACACTAGATAATACAGAGTGGTTAGATGAGCAAAAAGAATTATTAGATACAACGTTTAATAATTTTCATGTTGGAGCACATGTTATTAATGTATCGCAAGGGCCAGCAGTAACTCGTTTTGAAGTACAACCAGACCCAGGCGTGAAAGTAAATAAAATTACAAATTTAAGTGATGATATTAAGTTAAGTTTAGCTGCGAAAGATATTCGTATTGAAGCGCCGATTCCAGGAAAGAGTGCGATTGGAATTGAAGTTCCAAATAAAGAAAGTAAGCCGGTATTTCTTCGTGAGATTTTAAGAAGTCCTGTATTCACAAAGAGTGAATCGCCACTTACTGTTGCGCTTGGACTTGATATTTCAGGTGATCCAATTGTAACGGATATTCGGAAAATGCCGCACGGACTTATTGCGGGTGCAACGGGTTCAGGTAAAAGTGTGTGTATTAACGCGATTTTAACGAGTATTTTATATAAAGCGAAACCACATGAAGTAAAGTTAATGTTAATTGATCCGAAGATGGTTGAGCTTGCGCCATACAATTCTGTTCCGCATCTTGTAGCACCTGTTATTACGGATGTAAAAGCAGCGACAGCTGCGTTAAAGTGGGCAGTTGATGAAATGGAGCGTCGTTATGAATTGTTTGCTCATGCTGGTGCTCGTGATTTAACTCGCTATAATACAATTGTAAGCGAGCGAGATATTCCAGGTGAGACATTACCTTATATCGTTATCGTTATTGATGAGTTAGCCGATTTAATGATGGTAGCACCGGGTGATGTTGAGGAAGCGATTTGTCGTATTGCGCAAAAAGCACGTGCTTGTGGCATTCATTTATTAGTTGCGACGCAGCGTCCATCTGTAGATGTTATTACAGGTTTAATTAAATCAAATATTCCAACGCGTATTGCGTTTACTGTATCATCTCAAGTTGATTCACGTACGATTATCGATATTGGGGGCGCGGAAAAATTACTTGGCCGTGGTGATATGTTATTTTTAGGGAACGGCACATCTAAGCCAGTTCGTGTACAAGGTGTATATGTATCGGATGATGAGATTGAAAAAACAGTTGATCATGTGAGAAAGCAAATGAAGCCGAATTACTTATTTAAGCAAGAGGATTTATTAGCGAAAACAGAACAGGCTGAGTCGGAAGATGAGCTGTTCTTTGATGCATGTCAATTTGTTGTAGAACAAGGGGGAGCGTCCACATCTTCTGTACAGCGAAAATTCCGTATTGGTTATAATCGCGCAGCACGTCTCATTGAAGAGATGGAATCGCAAGGGATTATTTCTGAAGCGAGAGGAACTAAGCCGAGAGATGTCCTTATTTCTGAGGATGAATTTGCTGCTATGCAGGAAACGAATGTATAGTCCACGGTTTTGCTGTATACTAATAGAAAATGTTGGATAGTAAAGTAGGGAGTAAAGCGACATGAAAGAAATTGAATTAAAATTAAAAGGTGAAATAAATCGACTAACAAATAAAACATTTAAATTTGACGAACGCGTTGGGGAAGGTTGGTTCTCCGCCGTTTACTTTTTAAAAACTAGAGAAATTATTGAAGAATTTCGCCCGAAAAGTGTTGTAACGATGCAATTTTTCCAAAAAGAAAATGCAGTCCTTTGCGGAACAGATGAAGTGATTGCATTGCTGCAAACATTCGCTAAAAATCCTGAGGAACTTGAGATTCACTCTTTAAAAGATGGCGATAAAATTAGTCCATTTGAAACAGTGTTAACAATTCATGGTCCTTATGAGAATTTCGGATTTTTAGAAGGTGTAATTGATGGGATTTTAGCTCGTCGTACATCGGTTGCAACAAACGTATATAATGTTGTCCAAGCTGCACGTAGTGTAGATAAAGAAAAACCAGTTATTTTCATGGGAGATCGTGACGATCATTATACACAACAAGCTGGTGATGGTTATGCAGCATACATCGGAGGTATGAGCGCACAAGCGACGCATGCGATGAATGAATGGTGGGGCAGAAGTGGTATGGGAACAATGCCTCACGCATTAATTCAAATGTTTAATGGTGATGTTGTAGAAGCGGCAAAAGCATATCATAAGAAATTCCCAGAAGATGAATTAGTTGTACTCATTGATTACAATAATGATGTTATTACAGATGCACTTCGTGTAGCGCGTGAATTTGGATCAACATTAAAAGGTGTGCGTGTAGATACGTCTCGCACAATGATTGATCAATACTTTATTCGCCACCCAGAAGTACTTGGAACATTTGATCCACGTGGTGTAAACCCATCGCTCGTATTTGCACTTCGCAAGGCGCTTGATGAAGAAGGATTCCAGCATGTAGACATCGTTGTAACTGGTGGATTTGATGAAAAGCGTATTCGTGAATTTGAAGCTCAAAAGGTACCTGTTGACATATACGGGGTAGGAAGTAGCTTGTTAAAAATGAATATTGGCTTTACTGGTGATAATGTAGAGTTAAATGGGAAACCAGAAGCAAAAGCTGGTCGTAAATATCGTCCAAACCCACGTTTAGAGCGTGTTCAATTAGAAAAAAGAGAAGATATGTAAAAGAGAGAAAAGCTGATAGGTGATTGACCCTATCAGTTTTTCTGTTATCATAGTATAGCGGCTTCTTTTTTGCTATAATGGACTTGTTATGGACATATAAAGAAGTACGTACGAGTTTATCCTGATAAGTGAAGGGAAAGAATAACTTCACTACATCAAAAATGTATGATGATTACCAAAATAAGAAAAGATTCATATACTGTCTTATAGATAGGCCGTTGTATTAGTTCGAAATGTTGGAGGTTCTTTAAGATGACAGTTTACCATTTTGTAGGAATTAAAGGAACAGGAATGAGTTCATTAGCGCAAATTCTTCATGATATGAAGCATACTGTTCAAGGGTCTGATTATGAAAAGCGTTTCTTTACACAAACAGCGTTGGAAAAGCGTAGTATCTCGATCCTTCCTTTTGATAAGAATAATGTAGAAGAAGGACAAGTGATTATTGCAGGAAATGCATTTCCTGATACGCATGAAGAAATCGTAGCAGCAAAAGAATTAAACATCCCAGTACATCGCTACCATCACTTCTTAGGTGACCTGATGAGCCAATACACAAGTGTTGCTGTAACTGGTGCACATGGAAAAACATCAACAACAGGTTTGTTAGCCCATGTAATGCAAGGCGCACATCCGACATCTTACCTTATTGGAGATGGAACAGGGCATGGGGTAGAAAATAGTAAGTATTTTGTATTTGAAGCTTGTGAGTATCGTCGTCATTTCTTGTCTTACAATCCAGACTATGCAATTATGACGAATATTGATTTTGATCATCCAGATTATTTTACAGACATCAATGATGTATTCAATGCATTCCAAGAGATGGCATTGCAAGTGAAAAAAGGCATTATTGCATGTGGAGATGATGAAGAACTTCAAAAAATTCAAGCGAAAGTACCTGTTATTTTCTATGGATTTGGAGAAGATAATGATTTCCAAGCACGTAATATCCAAAAGAGAACAGATGGTACTATTTTCGATGTATTCGTTCGTAATACGTACTATGACACGTTCAAAATTACAGGATACGGCAACCACAGCGTATTAAATGCATTAGCAGTAATCGCGCTTTGCCATTATGAAAACGTTGATGTAGAAGCAGTTAAGCATCAGCTAACAACTTTTGAAGGCGTAAAACGTCGCTTTAATGAAAAGCCAATGGGAGAGCAAGTTATTATCGATGACTACGCACACCATCCGACAGAAATTAATGCAACGATTGAAGCAGCTCGTCAAAAGCATCCAGAGCGTGAAGTTGTCGCTGTATTCCAGCCGCACACATTCTCACGTACAGAAAAGTTCTTAGATGAGTTCGCTGAAAGCTTAAGCAAAGCTGACCAAGTATACTTATGTGATATTTTCGGATCAGCACGCGAAAACAAAGGTGAATTAACAATTGAAGATCTGCAAAAGCGTATTGACGGTGCAGAACTAATTACAGATACAACAACGGATGTATTAAAGAAACATAAAAACGGCGTTCTAATTTTCATGGGCGCAGGCGACATCCAAAAATTCGAAGCAGCTTACGTAAAAGAAGTTCAAGTTGCAGAGAAGTAAGAAAAAAGACGCATAGCGGTGGCTGTGCGTCTTTTTTTGTTGTGTTCGATATATTTTAAAAAGCGTTGATATGTTGGTATTGTTTATTCTTTTTGTAGAGCTGTTTTAATAAAACGATATATAGTGAACTAAAAAGTACATATCCAATTAAATAATAGAATGAAAACATATCGAATTGTTTTGTTATGATGATGCGAATCGCGAAAAATGCAAATGGAAGAGCGATTAAAAAGCTAGTACTAAAGGAAATCACTGTTTTAAAAAATTTTAATAAATGCGTATTCCAATGGGTTTCTCTACAGATGAACCAAATGTTACTTGCGATAAAGGCTAGTACAAATGGTAAATTAGCTGAAATGTTTATAAAACCAAGTGCGATAGGTACTGATAAAGCCCCAAGTGGAGCGATTGATAGACCTGTAAAATATTTAATAAATGTATTTGTAGATTGCTGTGCATTTTGAATAACATCTGTATATTCACCTGCAATTTCCTGTGCTAATTCTTTTGGAGGAAGAAATTCTTCAATGACTTGTGAAGGGATGATTTCTAATGGTATCTCTTCACTTTCTTTACTTAATGCATTTTCATATAAATCGGATTTAATTTCTAGCATATGTTGTTCTCTCGCTGATGTAGGTAAGTTCATTAAACCTTTGTGAAGGTCATCTAAGAAAGAAGCAATGAGTTCGTTTGAAAAGAATTGTTCCTTGTTCATTTTTTATCCTCTCCTTTAGCTAGTAACATTAGAGCATGATACACTGCATCATAATCATGTAAGCGACTATTTAAAATTTCTCTCCCTTCATCTGTAATTCGATAGTATTTTCTTTTTGGACCATCACCGGACTCTTCCCAATAGGAAATAGCCCAATTGTTTTTCGTGATTCGATTTAATATAGGGTAAATCGAACCGTTCGGGATATGAAACACAGGGATATCTTGTAAGGCACTTGTAATTTCGTATCCATACATAGGTTGTTTGCTTATTAAAGACAAAATAGCGAGATCAAAAACACCTTTACGTAATTGAATTATAAAATTATCATTTTTTTCCATACTTTAACTATATATGATTCGTATCTAGATATCAATCATATATAGTTGTTGTTCTGATATCAAACTGAAAAAAGTGTGAACATTTAACATTTTTTATCCGTAAATGTTAGAATAATAAGAAAACTAAAAAGGGGACTAAAAAGCATGTTCACACTCCGAGTAGATGACGAAATCGAACTACAATTACTAGAAAAACATCATAAAGAGGAATTATATCAATTATTAGATCAAAACCGTAATCATTTACGAAAATGGCTCCCTTGGGTAGATGGGACAAAATCTGCTGATGCTTATGATGAGATTTTTCCGATGTGGTTAAAAAAGTTTGCAGAGGGAGACGGTTTTGAAAGTGGTATACGTTACAAAGGAAAGCTCGTTGGGATGGTAGGCATTCATCCAGTGAGCTGGGGGAAGAAAGCGACGAGTCTTGGGTATTATCTTGCAGAAGATGCTGGCGGGAAAGGTATTATGACGCGTAGCGTAAAGGCTGTACTTCACTATGCATTTGAAAATTTAAAGCTGAATAAAATTGAAATTCGTTGCGGTGTTGGAAATGCGAAAAGCCGCGCAATTCCAGAACGTTTAGGATTTAAGTTAGATGGTATTTTACGAGATGAAGAATGGTTATATGATCATTTCCATGATATCGCTGTATATAGTTTATTAGCTTCAGAGTGGAAAGAAATTCGATGAACGAGAAAATTCGTATTGTTCCGTATGAAAGTACGTTTCAAGAGGAAGTAGTAGATCTTATCGTTCATATTCAGCAAAAAGAGTATAATGTTCCCATTACGAAAGAAGAGCAACCTGATTTACTTGAAATAGAAACATTCTATCAAAAGGATCACGGAAACTTTTGGGTAGCAATTTATGATGGGAAAGTAGTTGGAACAGTAGCTTTATTAGATATTGAGAATCTTCAAGTAGCGCTAAGAAAAATGTTCGTGAAGAAAGAGTTTCGCGGAAAAGAATGGGGCGCGTCACATATGTTGCTTCAAACAGCAATTTCATGGGCTGAGGGTAAAAAATTGAAAGATATTTACTTAGGAACAACAGTAAAATTTTTAGCGGCACATCGTTTTTATGAAAAGAATGGTTTTCAAAGTGTGAGTATAGATCAGTTGCCGAAAAATTTTCCAGTGTTACAGGTAGATAAGAAATTTTATAGGTACATTGTGTAAAAGGTCATTTAGAAATGGCCTTTTTCTATGAACTAAAATGGAAATAGTGGTATAATTTGGATTAGGGGGTGTAGGTATGAACTTTCCAATTCAAAGAAGTAAGTCAGTAGTCATTTTTGTTTGTCTTACGTTAGCTTTTATGTTTATATATCCAATTGTCATGCTTTTTACTAATAAAGCGCATTGGATATCGGCGTTGATTGGGATGGGTTTATGCTTCATTGTAAATGTCCCGCTCGTTTGGGAAGTATTTATTAAAAAACATAAAGTAGAAAATGGTGTATTAAAGTACGGTGTTTTAAATGACGATATTGTATTGAAAGAGATAAGAATAATTCGTCAAGTTGGGAAATCACTTGAAATTACGACGAATGCATATAAAGTACATATAATTGCGATGCCACAAGATATGAATGAATTTTTAGCGCTTATCGAGAAAGAAAATTCACATGTTAAAATAGAAATGGCAGGTAAGAAATGAAATATATAAAACCTTTGTTTTGCTTGGAAATTTTGCTGGTGTTTGCTATCTGCACTAGGGTAAATATGAAATGGAACCTGCCTTTATATGTACCAATATTAATAGGTACTATCGCAGTGGCACTTTTATATTATTTTCATTTTCAGCAAACAAAAAGTAAGAAAAGTGGCTCGACATAGAGTGAGGATAATAAAAAAACGCTCGGATATAATTCCGAGCGTTTTTTATTATTTTAAGTTCTCTGGGTTTAAAGCTTCTAGTTCAGGTACAACGAAGCATCCGTCTTTACGGATTAGTACGTCGTCGAAGTAAATTTCGCCGCCGCCGTATTCAGGGCGTTGGATGCATACTAAGTCCCAATGGATGTTCGAGTTGTTACCATTCCATGCATCGTCGTAAGCTTGTCCAGGAGTGAAGTGGAAGCTGCCATCGATTTTTTCATCGAATAGGATATCTCCCATTGGATGTAAGATGTATGGGTTTACGCCGATTGCGAACTCACCAACGTAGCGTGCGCCTTCGTCTGTATCGAAGATTTTGTTAATGCGTTCTGAATCGTTTGCAGTTGCTTCAACGATTTGACCGTTCTCGAACTTAAGTTGTACATTTTCAAATGTATAACCGTTGTAAGGAGATGGTGTGTTGTAAGAAACTGTACCGTTAACAGAGTCACGAACTGGTGCAGAGTATACTTCACCATCTGGAATGTTTAAATGACCTGAGCATTTAATTGCTGGAATGTCTTTAATAGAGAATGTTAAGTCAGTTCCAGGGCCAGTTAAACGAACTTTATCTGTTTTATTCATTAATGTAACAAGGCTATCCATCGCCTTATCCATTTTACCGTAGTCTAAGTTACATACTTCAAAGTAGAAGTCTTCGAAAGCTTCTGTACTCATTTTAGCAAGCTGTGCCATAGAAGCATTTGGGTAGCGAAGAACAACCCAGCGTGTTTTTGGAACGCGAATGTCTCTATGAACTTTTTTACCAACTGTTTGGCCATGAACTTTCATACGCTCACTTGGAACGTCAGCTTGTTCATTAATATTATCGCCAGAGCGAAGACCGATATAAGCGTCCATGTCTTTCATTACGCTTGCTTCATACGCAGCGATTTGTTCGAAATGTTCTTCAGTAGCACCCATTAATAAAGAGCGATCTACTTGATGATCTTTTAAAGAGACGAATGGGAAACCACCAGCTGCATATGCTTCTTTTACAAGTGCAGTTACAAGTTCTTTTTGTAAGCCAAAGTTTTCAATTAATACTTTTTCACCTTTTTGTAAGCGGATAGAGTAGTTAATTAAATTGTATGCTAACTTTTCAATACGTGGATCTTTCATATGTAAAGCCTCCCTACTAATTATGTATCCTCTCCTATTGTAACCTACTTAGTGGAATTTGTTGAATGATTTATGTTACAGTTAACGAATAAGTATGAAAATTCTAATGATGAGATAGGGATTAGAATGAAACGGAAAATGATTGTATAATAGGGGAAAGTATGAAAAAGATAAAGGAAGTGATGAAATGCAAGTTCTTTTATATGTAAGTGCGGCTATTATCGCGGTTGCTTTCGCAGTATTAGTAGTGTATGTATGCAGAACGTTGTTATCGGTTCAGAAGACGTTAGAAAACGTTGCAAGCACGTTAGAAGGTTTAGAAAAACAAATGCAAGGAATTAGCGTAGAGACAGAGCAATTATTACATAAAACGAATGCGTTAGCTGATGATATTCAACAGAAGTCACAGTCATTAAATAAAGTGGTAGCGGGTGTAGATGGGATTGGAACGACAATCCAATCTTTAAATACGAAGCTTCGTAATGTATCAGACTCTGTAACGGACGAAATTGAAAATAACGCTGATAAAGTAGCGCAAGTTGTACAGTGGAGCAGTGCGGCGATTGAAGTATACAATCATTACCGTGCGTCGAGACAAGAGAAGAAGGTTGAAAAAGAAGAGCGTAAATTAGAAAGAATTGAGAAAAACGCTGAAAAGAAAGAGAAGCGCTCTAGATTTCGTATGAGAGGTGAATCGTGATGAATATGACAAAGCTTGAAACAATTGAAGAGCTTGAAGTCTTAGTAGAAAAGAATGAGCCGTATGTTCTTTTTAAACATAGTACGACATGCCCGATTAGTCACGGTGCATACACAGAATTTCAAGCGTATTGCAGTGAAGAAAGAGAAGTGCCAGCGTATTACTTATACGTACAAGATGCGAGAGATGTGTCAAATCGTGTTGCAGAACAATACAGTATTAGACATGAATCACCGCAAGTGTTATACATAAAAGATGGGATGGTAGTATGGAATACGTCTCATTGGAATATTAAAAAAGATGCTTTAGAAGAGAATATAAAGTAAAAAGAAGCAAGCTAAAGGTGCTTGCTTCTTTTTTTTGTTTTTGTTGAAATATATTTAGTGGTACACTATTAATAGTTCAAACTAAATAACTAGATTGTTGAAAGTAGGTTTTAAGTAATGAAGAAAATGGCATTATCCTTCGCAGTCGTAAGTTTATTACTGGGAGCTTGTAGTAACAATAGTAATACGATTAGTAAGAAGGATGAAGTTATACAAAAAGATACAAAAGAAAAAAGTATGATTCCGAGAACTGCTGTTTCTAAAGATTATTATAGAACTGTTATTCCTTTAAAAGAACAAAAGGTTATAAATACAGCTAATATAAAAACAAATTCTAAATTAGATTTAGCAGAGTATGAAAATGGTTTAATAAATATTGCAACGCAGCAATTTGATACAGAGAGTCACGTACTGCAATTAAATCAGTATATTCCAGAGAAACTAATTGATGAACTAGTTGCGAAAGTAGAAGCGCCAGTTTTGACGAATATTATAGAACAAGACTATTTCGGAAAACAGAATTCAAATGAATTAAGTTTATCTGGTGTTATGATTGGCTTAGCTATGTCTTCAAGTGTATCTAATGAAGAAGCTATGTCTAAAGGATCTGAAGTTGCTAAACAACTTATTGAAGCTATTAACAAAAATGATAAATATAACAAATCTCCAATTACGTTTGCTATCTTTAAGCAAGAAAGTACAAGTTCTTTAAAAAATGGTACGTATATCGCTAGTGCTACTGTTCAAAAGAATGATACGAACCTTGGAAATTGGAGTACAATTGATGAAAAGTCGTATTCATATCCTTCTGATGAATTTACACAAGCACATGGAGAAGATAATACAAAAATAACTAACTTTGCTAAGGAAATAAAAGGTTTTTCTACTGGAGATTTTATTCCAGTCAACGCAAAAGTTTCTTATAAGAAAGATCAAATGGATACATTAAATATGAATATTGTTATTAAATATAACGGTAAAACAGAATTAATGGCTCTTACCCAATTGGCTGCTCAAGGTATGTTGGACAAATTGCCTAAAGATGCGAAAGTACAATTACAGATTAAGTCCGAGAGTAAAATTGAGGCCGTTATTATAAAAGAGAAAAACAGTGATAAACCGTTTGTTTCCTTCTTGTAAAAAAGACAGTATGTAAACTGTCTTTTTTTTATTTTAAATGAAAATATACAACGTTTTTTGATGGTAATTCATTGCTGTATATCGTGTGATAATCGTATATGTATCAGCTATGATAAGTTATCTTAAAAAAGTAATATATAGGAATTTGAAAGAGGTGGCTTTCTTATGACATCACAACAACTAGGTCGTTTACGTTCTGAAATTGATCAACTTAATTTACAAATATTGGAGTTACTAAACGAAAGAGGTCGTCTCGTACAAGAAGTTGGTACTTTAAAAGAAGTATAAGGTGTGAAACGTTTTGATCCTGTACGTGAAAGAAATATGCTGGATTTAATTGTAGAGAATAATAATGGTCCATTTGAAACTTCGACTTTACAACATATTTTCAAACAAATTTTTTAAGCTGGTTTAGAGTTACAAGAAGAAGATCATCGTAAAGCACTACTTGTGTCTTGTAAGAAAAAAATAGAAGATACGATTGTTGAAATTAATGCGTGGTGGTGCGTTCAAGCCACATACTTCACCGTATGATTTTCAAGGTCTTGGATTAGCAGGATTACAAATTTTACGCCAAGTAGCAGATGAATATGATTTGGCTGTTATTAGTGAAATTTTAAATCCAAATGATATTGAGATGTCATTAGATTACGTTGATGTTATTCAAATTGGCGCTCGCAATATGCAAAACTTTGATTTGCTAAGGGCAGCCGGTGCTGTAAATAAACGAGTATTATTAAAACGTGGTCTATCAGCAACGATTGAAGAATTCATTAATGCGGCAGAATATATTATGGCAAAGGGAAATGGGAACATTATTTTATGTGAACGAGGTATTCGCACGTATGAAAGAGTGACGCGTAAGACGCTTGATATTTCCGCTGTACCGATTTTAAAGAAAGAAACACATTTACCTGTTGTTGTCGATGTAACGCATTCTACAGGGCGACGTGACCTTCTCTTATCAACTGCAAAAGCAGCGATGGCAATTGGTGCAGACGCAATTATGGCTGAAGTACATCCAAATCCCGCTGTAGCTTTATCAGATGCGGCGCAGCAAATGAATATTCCGCAGTTCAATGATTTTATGAATGAATTAAAATTATTTGGAAGCAAATTATAAAAACTTTTAATGAGCTGTTCCAAAAAGGCATTTTGGAACAGCTTTCTCTTATTGTATAGAGACTGTCATTGTCGGTTTTTGTTGGTAAGTTGATATATTTAAAAAATCGCTGATATAATTAGAGTTGTGGTCGATATATTTGGAAAATCGCTGATATATTCCGAGTTACGGTTCATATATTCGAAAAATCGCCGATATAAATTTCATTTACTATCGTACTGCTTAAAATAAGATTTCTACTTAGGAAACATCTATTTTTTTACAAAAAATGCTCTTTTTTCATAAAAAATACGAAAATACGAGAAAAGAAGCGAATTTTTTCGAAACTTTTGCGGGAAAATATTGTATGAGCCTGCGTTTTTATCGTATCATTAGTAAAAGGAAGAACTCGGGACGATTGGTGGCATCTGCAAATAGAGTTGATGTCTTTTTTTCATTCAAGTAACCGATACATAAAAATAGATAACAAAAATAGAAGGAGTGTGCGATGAGATGAACGTAACAATCTATGATGTAGCGCGCGAAGCGAACGTTTCAATGGCTACCGTATCACGCGTTGTGAACGGTAACCCAAATGTAAAGCCTACAACAAGAAAGAAAGTATTAGAAGCAATTGATCGTTTAGGATACCGCCCAAATGCGGTAGCACGTGGACTAGCAAGTAAGAAGACAACTACAGTAGGTGTTATTATTCCTGATATCTCAAATACGTTTTATGCAGAACTTGCACGTGGAATTGAAGATATCGCAACAATGTACAAATATAACATCATTTTAAGTAACTCTGACCAAAACAAAGAGAAAGAGTTCCATTTATTAAATACGATGCTTGGAAAACAAGTGGACGGAATTGTTTTCATGGGTGAAGATATTACAGACATTCACATTGAAGAATTTAAAAAATCTCCAGTACCAATTGTATTAGCAGCGTCATTCGATGAGCAAAATGAAACGCCATCAGTAAATATTGATTATACACAAGCAGCTTACGATGCAATGAAGCACTTTATTGAGCAAGGACATAAGCGTATCGGTTTCGTCTCTGGTCCATTCATTGATAAAGCGGGAAGCGCGAAGAAGTTACAAGGTTATAAAAAAGCTTTAGAAGAAGAAGGTATTTCATATGATGAAAATCTTGTAATCGATGGAGATTACACATATGACTCAGGTATCGAAGCATTCGAAAAGCTTTGGAGCAATGATGAAAAGCCAACAGCAATCTTCGTATCTTCTGATGAAATGGCACTAGGTGTAATCCATGCAGCACAAGACGCTGGATTAAACGTACCAACTGATGTAGAAGTACTTGGTTTCGATAATACACGCCTTGCATTAATGGTTCGTCCGCAACTTTCAACAGTTGTACAACCGATGTATGATATCGGTGCAGTAGCAATGCGTCTATTAACAAAGTATATGAACAAAGAAAAAGTGGAAGATCACACTGTTATCTTACCTCACCGTATCCAATTTAGAGATTCAACGAAGTAAGTATAAAAAAGCTCACAGCGATTGCTGTGAGCTTTTATTCATATTCAGGATAATATTTTTCAATTACTGTATCTACAGTTTCATTTTTCTTAACGTGTAAAAATCTTGCGTACAATTCTTTTCCAGTTTCAAATGGCGTATCGTCTAATTCAAACACATGTAACACTTTTCGGAACGTCCATGTGATTTGCTCATCATACATATTATCGTATGTGTGCTCCGATTGTATAGCTATCTTTTCACTTAGTTCATGAGCTTCTTCTAAACTGTTTGCTTTAACAAGAATAATACTTTCTTCAAAAAGTGTATCGTGATTCTCTTCATAATGCTCATCAATTTTCGTAGGATCAGGTTGACCAGAATGAACAGACTCAAACAATAATTTTACAGCGTACATATTATGCTGCATGTTTCACTTTATAAATCATACTTGCGACAAGCGAAGCAGGTATTGTAAATACGTTACTTTGATAATGGTAATGTACTTGGGATTCTTCATAAGACATGTTGTCATATAGTTCGTTTTGTGAGACACTCATTTTTTTCTGTTTTTCTTTGAGCATTTTAATGTAGTTGTACTGTATTGGGACGAGAATGATGAAATAAGCTAATACGATTAGTGAAATCCAAATCATTATGAACACTCCCTTACAAAGAATATTTGTATATGGTAATTATATCAATTTATATGAAAAATATCCATATTTTCCTAGTGGTCAATTTCCTTTCCAAAATGCAAAAAGTTCTTCAGGACTTCGTAAATTATGTTCAAGGCATGTTTGGGCAGTGCGTTTAAAGCTTTGTATTAATTGTTCTAACCTAGAAGGATCATATTGTTTCACATTGCCAGTAATAATAGTTTCATCTTTGTCTAAGTTAAGTGATACTTTTAGCAAAGTTAAATTTGTTTCTATTTGTACAACTTCCATGTAAAAAAACTTTTTGTCTAAGTCAATTGTAATATAATCATATCGCTCTACTTGTTTAAAGTATCCTACAATATTATCTTCCAATTGAAATCCTCCCTAGTATATCGCTTATTTGGAAGATTTCTCTATAGATTGTATGATTCCTTGTTATATGTCACATAAGTGCAAATTTAACTATTATAGGGCAATGTCATGTATAATAGAAGAAAAGGCTTGTGAGGGGGGAGAAGAGATGATCGTTCTTTGGATAATTACGCTTTGTATGACTGCTATTTTTGCATATATGACGTTAAAACAAAATGGCTTAAAGCGGTTTGTTCCAGGAAGTATTCTTGCAGGAATTGCCCTTATCACGTATGTAATTTCTATTTTTATTGAAAGTGTATCAGTAGATATGAGCACAAGTTTAATGTTTATTGGTATTACACTATTTGCAGGTAGCATTATGGTACTTATGGTTGCTGGTATTATTTTATTTATTCATATGAATTCGGAAACGTTATAACATATAGAAAAGGCATGTCCCTTGGGACATGCCTTTTTATCCGTTCAATTATGCTCTATCTTTAGAAGAATTTTGTTGCTTTAATAAGTCGCGAATTTCGCCAAGAAGAACTTCTTCTTTTGTTGGTTCTGGAATTTCTTCCTCTTTTTCGTCTTCTTTTTTAGATGTTAGTTTGTTGAAAACTTTAATAAACATAAAGATAGAAGCTGCGATAATCAAGAAATCAAAAATTGTTTGGATGAAGTTACCATACATAACAGCTGATTTACCATATCCAAAGTGTAAGTCTGTAAAGTTAACGCCACCTAATACCATACCAAGTAATGGTGTAATAATGTCTTTTACTAAAGAACTAACGATTTTACCGAATGCAGCACCGATTACAACCCCGACAGCTAAATCAACGACATTCCCTTTGAAAGCAAACTTTTTAAACTCGTTCCACATGTGTTAATCCCATCCTTTCCACGATTCATTATGAAATTTATAATTCCTATCAACATATTCTATAGAAATTTACGAGAGAAATAAAGAGGAAATGGGAATGAAAGTAAATTCTGAAAAATGTATCCGTTTTAATTTTTGTTTACATCATCTAGTAAAGATTGTAGCATTTGCTGCGTTTTTAATCCTTCTAATCCATCTACAACAGGCTTTGTATCTCCGTGTACACACTCAATAAAATGATGAACAGCATCTTCAAAACCACGTTGTTTTAACGTTGTATCCCATGATGGGGAACCACTTTGTGAAACTGAGTTTTCCTGTTCAATTTCAAATGTATTCATATTTTTTACGCGAATGATTTTCCCTGGCGTTACAAGTTCAATTTGTTCTAAATTTGTACCGGCATGGCGATGCATTGCAGTAGAAAGTAACAGTCCACTTGGAGTTGTATATGTATGATGTCCGTAAAGAAGTTCATTCTTTTCATTGATTTGCATCATGTTGTGAACGACGTTAAGGTCATCATTAGCTAACCAGCGAGCGGTATCTACAATGTGTAAATAATCATCTAACATAGTGAAGTCGTACGTATATGGCCCGACTTTATTTGTGCGATGCTTTTCAATTCGAATCCATGAAATATCATTAGCCTGTTCTTTGGCAGTGACATACATAGGAACGAATCTGCGATTAAATCCGACCATTAATTTTCGGTTATACTTCTCGCTCAACTCGACTAGTTGCTCAGCTTGTTCCACTGTAGCTGCTAGCGGTTTATCAACATAAACGTCGATTCCTTTTTTCAGAAGTTCAGAAACGATTTCATAATGCGATGCAGTTGAACTATGAACGAAGATTGCATCGCATTCTGAAGCTAACATTTCAATAGAATGAAAGTCTTGAATCCGGTATTGCTGGCAAACTTGTTTTCTTTTCTCCGCGTTAGGTGTAAACGCCCCTACAAAATTCCAATCTGTTTCTTTTGTAAGTGTTGGAAGATAGGCCTTTTGCGCAATACTTCCAAGTCCAATCATCCCAATTTTAGGTTTGTTCATTTTTATTCCCACCCTATTAATAGTAATGTAACGGCTTAAATGTAGCATAGGGTGGGGGAGGAAGGCAAAAAATAACTTTTTACTTACGTCCTTCTAACAAAATCTTCTCTATCTCTTCAAAGTGATGAGCGCGAGCATGCTCTAACGGGGTAACACCATCATTGTCTGGAATATTTACATCTGCACCGTGCTCAATAAGAAGGCGAATGACTTGTTGCTGTGTTTCGTTTCCGTTACTTAGTACGATGGCTTCCATTAAAGCTGTCCATCCGAGGTTATTTACATGATTTACATCAATATTTGTTCGAGTGAGGAGTTCTTTTATAACGTCAATATAGCCATGTTCTGAGGCTGGGATAAGAGCTGTTCCACCGTAACGATTTGTAATCGTAGGATCTGCACCAGCATCAATTGTTAGCTTTAAAATGTCTAAGTAACCTTCCGCACCGGCGTATAGAAAGGGGTTGTTTTTCATGTCATCTTGGATGTTTACTTCAGCACCAGCTTCGATAAGCGCTTGTGCGGTTTTTACATTATTTTTGTATGTTGCAATCATAAGTGGAGTGCGTCCTTGATTATCCGTCGCATTTATATTTGCGCCTTGTTTTAGTAAAGATATAATAGTATTCGTTTCATTTTTTTCAGTAGCTGCTAGTAGTGCAGTCTCCATGTTTGTCATCTCCTTTTTTACTTCTTGTTCTTGCGAGCATCCTTGTAAAAAAATTACGCAACATATCATACTGAATGTTTTTTTGAACATGGAATTTCAACCTCCTAATTTCAACTGTAAAATAGGAACATTAAATTTTTATAAACTGACGCTAAAATTACTATAAAATCGCTTGAGTATTTGAACATATATTTTTATGCTTATGAATATGAAGGATGGGTAAAGTGAGGATGTAAATTATGTCTATTAAAACAAGATTTTTATTTTCTTATATTGCTGTAATTCTCGTTTCTATTACGCTCATATTAGTCGCGGGATTTTTAATTGTTTTTTCGATAACAGGTGACTTGGAAGCAGTGAAAAATTTCTATAAAAGTTCTTACATTCAAAAGCCGCTTACACCAGAAGAAGAGAATGCCTATCTTGAATTAAAATTAGTGGCAAAGCAACATCAATCTCAATTATTAGATGAATCGTTCGTTTCATCGATTGAAAAAGAAGGCGTGAAAATAATTGTAAGAAAGGGAGAAAACATTTCTTATGCTACAAAGGGTTTTGAAAGTTCGACTTTAACAGAAGCCCTTCCGAAATTTGAAGCGGCAAATATTAATAGTCGTGGTACAACGGAACTAGGCGATACATTTTATCGATATGTAAAATTTGATTTTTATTTTCCAGAGAAAGAAGAAGGGAGTATATTTGTACTAAAAAAGCAAAGTTCATTTGTAGATCTTACACAAAAATTATTTCCAATCTTATTCGTATCGCTTTTACTACTAGCCATTTTACTCATTGGGTTATTAAGTTATCTCGTTTCAAGAAGTGTAATAAAACCAATTTTTGTATTGAAAGGCGCAACAGAGAAAATTAAAGAAGGAAATTTAGATTTTCAAATGCCAGTTACATCGCACGATGAAATAGGTCAATTAAATCAAGGGTTTGAGGAAATGAGGAAGAAGTTAAAAGAATCGATTGAAGTACAAACGCAGTATGAAGAAAATCGAAAAGAACTTATTTCAAACATATCGCATGATTTAAAAACACCGATTACATCTATTATCGGATATGTAGAGGGAATAAAGGATGGGGTAGCAAATACGCCAGAAAAAATGGATAAGTATTTAACGACAATTCATACGAAGGCAAAACATATGGACACACTCATTGATGAGCTCTTTTTGTTTTCGAAGCTCGATTTGAATCGAGTTCCATTCCAATTTGAGACAGTTGAATTAAATACGTTTATGCAAGAATTAATAGAAGAGATGCAGATGGATTTAAGTGAAGAAGGTATAGAAGTTAACTTACAATTACATTCATCGCCATTATATGTAACGGCCGATTGCGAAAAGATAAATAGAGTTATATCAAATTTAATTCATAATAGTGTGAAGTACATGGATAAAGAAGAGAAGAAAATTACTGTAACAGTATCGAGTGATAACAATAAAGTTATTGTGAAAGTGATGGACAATGGATCAGGTATAGAATCTAATATGCTACCGTATATCTTTGAACGTTTTTATCGTGCAGAACAATCGCGGAATTCTAGCACAGGTGGAAGTGGACTTGGTTTAGCAATAGCGAAGCAAATTGTTGAAGAACATGGCGGGGAAATTTGGGCGGAAAGCGAGCTTGGTAAAGGCACAAGCATTTTCTTCTCATTGGAAAAAGTAGAGGAATGTGGTGAGTAAATTGAAAAGAATTTTACTAATAGAAGATGAAGTAAGTATTGCAGAATTACAGCGAGATTATTTAGAAATTAATGATTTCCAAGTTGATGTAGAGCATTCAGGAGAAACAGGTTTACAAATAGCCCTGCAAGAAGACTATGATTTAATTATTTTAGATATTATGCTCCCGAAAATGAACGGATTCGAAATTTGTAAACAAATACGTGCTGTAAAAGATATTCCGATTTTACTTGTTTCAGCAAAAAAAGAAGATATAGATAAAATTCGCGGACTCGGATTAGGAGCGGATGATTATATAACGAAACCGTTTAGCCCAAGCGAATTAGTCGCAAGAGTAAAAGCGCATATTGCTCGTTATGAAAGATTATCAGGAAATGTAAGTAAGCAACGTGATACGTTATATATTCACGGAATTTCTATCGATCAACGAGCGAGGAAAGTTTTTATAAACAATGAAGAAGTGGCATTTACAACGAAGGAATTTGATTTATTAACATTCTTTGTCACACATCCAAACCAAGTATTAAATAAAGAACAGTTATTTGAACGCATTTGGGGATTAGATTCCGCTGGTGATTTAGCCACTGTTGTCGTCCACATTAGAAAGCTACGTGAAAAAATTGAAAGAGACCCTGCCCACCCGCAATATATTGAAACAGTGTGGGGAGCTGGTTATCGTTTTAATGTGTAGGAAACCTGCCGAGTTATTGGTAGGTTTTTTTGTATGTGATCAAAAGGGGATAATAGGTAATTTATGTTAAAATATAAAGAGAGATAAAACATAGGAGAGTGTGAGAGGGCGTGCTGCATTTTGGGGGATACATTAAAAGATAATAAATCAAACAAGGTTTTAAAGATTGTAACTAATATCGTACTTATCTTATTAATTATTGGTGCAATACAAATGTTTTATGATGAAGATTCTACGAATGATCATTTCGGCTGGTTATTTATGATGGTCTTTTTTGCAATTAAAATAATTTCTAGTTTTATGATAAGTTTAAAAGAAGGAGATAAAAAGTCAGTATTTATTGATTTAGGTTTAGTGATTTTTTCTGTTCTTTTTTTGGTTGTTACTAGTGTGAAATATTTCTTTTGAAAAAGCTCATAGTCTTATAGAGGCTGTGAGCTTTTTGTTGGAAAATTAGCTTGCGACCTTAACATACTATTTTAGAGTTCCTTGTTGCAATGATTTATAAAATGTTTGAATAGTAGAAGTAAACTGAGTAGCCTCTTCTAAAAAAGGATAATGGTTGCTGTTTTCAAATGGAATGAAGATAGAATTACGTATCCCATCATGCATCTCGATAGAATACTGAATTGGGCACTGTACATCATATCTTCCGCATATAATAAGTGTCTTTGTTTGGATGGAAGGTAAATACTCTCTTAAATCAAATGAAGGATATTCATTGGCGAAAGCGTTCATCCGGCTAGCGGACATTGCTTTTACAATTGATTTAAAAAAATAAGAGTTGTAGTTTTCTGGTTTATACAATGATAATTTTGTTCTCTTAGTAGATAGTTCTTTCCGTTCTTCACTTGTAAGGTGAAGGCTTTTTAAGTTTTCGATGAGCTCTTGCATATAATGAAATTGTGAATGTTCGGGATGATAAATGCAAAATGGTGTTTCGGTATAGTTACTTGCTGCAGCTCCTGCTACGACTAATGATTGTAAGGGATTTGGATATGTAATCGCATATAAAAGTCCAAGCATACCACCTGTTGAATGACCAGCGAAATGCCATGTTGGAAGTTGTAATGCTTCTCGTATTGCTTCTAAGTCGTGGATTGTTTCAATCATGCTTAATTCGTTTTCTGACTGGGCGGTTACAGAGCGACCAGTATCCCGTAAATTAATGAGAAATACACGATGCGTAGCAGTAAAAACATCTGCAAAGTAATCACCAGTTTCATTAAATTGTGAATAGTGATGTGTAATACAAAGCGATTCGCCATCTCCTTTTGTAAAGAGTTCAAATGTACCACGTTTCGTGTGGATCATTTGTCGTTTCCACATAATATCACTACCTTTTCTCATAAAAGTTGGGCCAGGCTGTTATGAAATGAAAATATATCAGCGATTATTAGAATATATCGACTTACCGACAGAAACCGACAACAAATAAAAGGAGGCTATTCAAAAACGAGCCTCCTTTTCGTTTAGTACAAAGATTTTGTCATATTATTCCGAATAATTTCAAGGGATTTCGCTACAGTTAATGCATTTTTTTCTTCAATTTCTGGTTTACGGGGGATAGGTTTATACATGTTGTCTGGATCTTCCCATGTGAGGGGAAGTTCTGTTTCTGCTTGTCCTTTCCAAGCTTCAATCCATTCTGGAGGGAGATAACCTGAGATGTTTTGGATGTTGTTCATTTCGAGCCAAATGAGCGCCCAAGCTCTTGGTACGACACGCCAATGGTCATAGCCGCCACCGCCGACAGCGATCCAGCGACCGTCGCAATATTCATTAGCAATTTCACGAGCGAGCTTCGGTATTTCGCGGTAAATATTCATGGTCGCACAAAGGTGTGTAAGTGGGTCGTAGTAATGTGCGTCAGCACCATTTTGCGTTAAAATAATATCCGGTTTAAAGTATGCTGCAACTTCTTTTACAACAGTTCGATATGACTCTAAGAACGATTCATCTTCTGTAAAAGCATCGAGTGGAACGTTGAAAGAATAACTATAGCCATTGCCTTGTCCGCGTTCATTTACAGCGCCAGTTCCAGGGAATAAATAACGCCCAGTTTCATGTAATGAAATAGTGCATACGTTAGGATCGTCGTAAAAAGACCACTGAACACCATCACCGTGATGAGCGTCTGTATCAATATATAAGACGCGTAAACCGTATTTCTTTTGAATATATTTCATTGCGATAGAACTGTCGTTATAAATACAAAAGCCAGATGCTTTACCACGGAAGCCATGATGTAAGCCGCCTCCTAAGTTAAGCGCGTGTTTTACTTTTCCGGAAAGAACAGCATCGACAGCTGTTAATGTACCACCAACGAGCAATGCGCTTGCTTCGTGCATATTTGGGAACATCGGTGTATCTTCTGTTCCAAGTCCATATGTCATCGCAATTGATTTTTCTAACTTTCCTTCTCCAGCACGTTTTACCGCATTTATGTACTCCTCTGTATGAACGTAGGCAATTTCTTCATCTGTAGCCATCCGTGGTGAGATGATTTGGGAAGGAGAGATGAAACCGCCCTTTTGTAATAAATCATACGTAAGTGTGACGCGCAGTTGGTTAAAAGGATGATCAGGGCTAAATGAATAGCCCCGAAAGTCATCCGAATAAATAAACGCGCTACTCATGATTGCATCCCCATGATGTTCGGCCATAATACGCGGTAGCCTTCTGCTTCAAGTGCATCAATCACTTTTAGAGGATTCATCGTTTGAATGCGGAAAACGAGTACTTTATCATTCTCATCTTTTGCTGGGTAGACGAGAACGCTCACGATATTTATTTGTAAGTCACTAAAAATAGCAACGACTTTTCCAAGAATACCAGGTTCGTTTTTTACTTGAATTTCAATTTGTGAACTTGGTTGATGTGCCCCTGTTAATTTCACTAACGTGTGCAGTACTGTAGATTCAGAAATGATTCCAACTAACTTTCCAGCCTTTGTAACAGGAAGACAGCCAATTTTATTTTCAAAAAATAAAGTAGCAATTTCCTCAACGAAATCGAGAGGATGGCAAGTCATAACAGGATGTTTCATAATAAGTTCAAGCGGTTGCTGTAGCATATCGAGTGAAACTTGTTCATCTAGAATAGACGGACTTGCATCTCTTACATCCCGATCAGAAATAATGCCTACGACGTGATTATTTTGATCGACAATTGGAATGTGCCGAATGCCTTTCGTGCGAATCGTTCGGATTGCTGTTTCGATTGTATCGTTTGGATGTAGTGTAACTACATTTTGATTCATAATTTCTTCTACAATCATTCCAGTTGCCCCCTTTATTAATACATAAAACGATTGTGAAAACGTAGACGATCAAAAGCTTGAATAGAATCCGTATCAACGCGTTTACCGATGCGGACCATTAAACAGTTGGCGGGATGTGAACAAATTTCAGGATCGTCTGTAGCCATCCATTGTAACCCGCCGGCATTCATCATCTTTTCCATTACTTTTCGGTATTCCCACACATTCAATCCTGTTTGTTTCAAATCCCAGTGCCAATAATATTCAGTCGTCAATATAATGTAATCTTCCATATAATCGTCCATCATAGAAACCTCTAGTAAGTTCTTTCCGACAGAACTCCCGCGGAAGGCTGGGACTACTTCAATTGCCCCAAGCTCAATTAAGTTTTCCATTTTTCCTTCTGACCATCGTTCAAGTGGATCAGGATACAAGTATGTAACATATCCAACAATTGTTTGGTCATGTCTAGCAATAATGAGACGAGCTTCTGGTAATTTAGAAATTTCGACAATTGCTTTATATTGTTGCTCGGCAGGACGAAACGCAATTAAGTCTGGATGGAATTCATACATTTCAAGATTATGTGTAGAGACAGGACCTTCAATAATTAAAGTGCCTTTCGCTGTTTTTAAGTTTCTAGCATTGTATATTTTTTTATGAATCAATGTATTGCTCACCACCTTGAGGGTTTGTGAATCTATTAATATCGTACTTTATAATATATGCGATGTGAATCGAATTTTGTCATTAAAAATTTGTCTAAAAATCAACAAATATACTGAAAATTTTAAATAATATCATTATAATAGATAATAGAATACATAGGAGGGGGATGTAAAGTATGAAAGTAGAAACGCTTCCTGTCATTAAAGGAGAAAATAATTTGCCGAATTATGATGAGGCATACGCGAATTTTAACTGGGAAGAGGTTAATAAAAACTTTACTTGGAATGAAACAGGCCGAGTGAATATGGCGTATGAGGCAATTGATAAGCATGCGAAATCCGATCGAAAGAATAAAGTAGCTCTTTATTATCAAGATGGATCGCGAAAAGAGAAATATACATTTAAGGAAATGAAGGATTTTTCTAATAAAGCAGGAAATGTCCTGAAAAATTATGGCGATGTAGAAAAAGGCGATCGCGTTTTTATTTTTATGCCACGTTCTCCAGAATTATATTTCGCACTTTTGGGTGCGGTGAAATTAGGAGCAATTGTTGGACCGTTATTTGAAGCATTTATGGAAGGTGCGGTTCGCGATCGTTTAGAAGATAGTGAAGCGAAGGTGTTAATTACAACGCCTGAGTTATTAGAGCGTGTACCATTAAATGATTTACCTGCTTTAAAAACAGTTTTTCTTGTTGGAGATAATGTAGAAGAAGGCGGTAAAACGGTAGCGTTCAATCCTTTATTTGAACAAGCTTCAAAAGAATTACATATTGAATGGTTAGGCCGTGAAGATGGTTTAATTCTTCACTATACGTCTGGTTCTACTGGTAAGCCAAAAGGTGTGCTTCATGCGCAAAATGCAATGGTTCAGCACTATCAAACGGCGAAATGGGTATTAGATTTAAAAGAAGATGACGTATATTGGTGCACAGCTGACCCGGGCTGGGTAACTGGAACTGCTTACGGTATTTTCGCACCGTGGTTAGTTGGAGCGTCAAATGTTATTTTAGGTGGGCGATTTAGTCCGGAAGCTTGGTATGAAGCACTGCAAGATTACGGTGTAACAGTTTGGTATAGTGCACCGACAGCGTTCCGTATGTTAATGGGAGCTGGACAAGATGCAATTAAAAAATATGACTTATCACAAGTTCGTCACGTATTAAGCGTTGGTGAGCCGTTAAATCCAGAAGTAATTCGCTGGGGTATGAATGCATTTGGACTTCGTATTCATGATACGTGGTGGATGACAGAAACAGGTGGACAAGTTATTTGTAACTACCCTTGTATGGAAATCCGTCCAGGTTCAATGGGTAAACCAATTCCAGGTGTAAAAGCAGCGATTGTTGATAATGAAGGAAATGAAGTTCCTCCATACACAATGGGTAACTTAGCAATTGCGAAAGGTTGGCCATCTATGATGCGTGCAATCTGGAATAACCAGCAAAAGTATGAATCTTATTTCATGCCGGGAGATTGGTACGTATCAGGTGACTCTGCCTATATGGATGAAGATGGATACTTCTGGTTCCAAGGACGTATTGACGATGTAATTATGACGTCAGGTGAGCGCGTTGGTCCGTTTGAAGTAGAAAGTAAATTAATCGAGCATGCTGCTGTTGCAGAAGCAGGTGTAATTGGTATTCCTGATCCAGTGCGTGGCGAAATTATTAAAGCATTTATCGCACTTCGAGCAGGATACGAACCATCTGATGAATTAAAAGAAGAAATTCGTCAATTTGTAAAGAAAGGCCTAGCAGCTCATGCAGCGCCACGACAAATTGAATTTAGAGATAAATTACCGAAAACGAGAAGTGGTAAAATTATGCGCCGCGTATTAAAAGCGTGGGAGCTGAATTTACCAACAGGTGACTTATCAACGATGGAAGATTAAGAGAGGAAGGTCTGAACGAAAAATGTTCAGGCCTTTTTTTATGTTATCATTAACTTATATATATAAGTTAATGGGGGTAGTATGATGAAAACAGAAAAAGAAAAGATGATACTAGGAGAAATGTACATACCGGCTGATCCAGTTTTAGTACAAGAAAGAGAGCAAGCACGTATATTAACGAGAAAATTAAATGATACGCCAGAAGAGCAATTAAAAGAGCGTAGCGAAATCGTAAAAGAATTATTTGGAACGACTGGAGATAACATTCATCTTGAATCTTCTTTTAGATGTGATTACGGTTATAACATTCACGTTGGCGAAAATTTTTACGCGAACTTTGACTGTACCATTTTAGACGTATGCCCGGTGACAATCGGAGTGAATTGTATGTTAGCTCCAGGTGTTCACATTTATACAGCAACACACCCGCTTGATCCAGTAGAGCGCATAAGCGGATCAGAATACGGAAAACCAGTCACAATTGGCGATAACGTATGGATTGGCGGGAGAGCGATTATTAATCCAGGTGTCACAATTGGAGACAATGCGGTTATCGCATCTGGCGCCGTTGTAACGAAAGATGTGCCTAATAATGTAGTAGTTGGCGGAAATCCTGCAAAGATTATTAAAAAACTAAAATAATATTTGAACGAAGTGCCTTCCTCGTCTGTATACATTTATGAAACAATAGATAAGGGAGGCTTTTTTATGTCTAATAAATTACTTCTTGCTTTTGCTTTACTTGGAATTATAGTCGTATTTTCTTGTGGTTTGCTATTACCGATGCCAATCGGATTTAAAGTTTCAATGATTACAGCTGGCGTTATGATGATTGTTATGTTTTCAATCATTATTCCGTTTGATAGAAAACATATAGTACGGAAAAAAGGATATAAAATTGATTTTACAAAAACAAAAGTGTACTTTCGCTGGAATGTATTTGATACGATTTCAGCTTGTCTGGCAGTGTATGCATGTATATGTGTGCAAGTATTAAATATTTTAGTTTCAACCGGACAGACAATTCAAAACCCGTATGTTCAATTTTTTACGAATCAATCGCAAGTATGGATTATTGTTGCTAGTTGCTATTTAATTTCCCGTATTTCATTAACGTTAAAAGGAATAAAGGAGATCAAAAATCATGGCGCAGATTGGGATTGAGGAGGAGCTCATGCTTGCGTATCAAAGTGGAGATAAACAAGCGGGAGAAAGACTATATATTTTAATCAAACCAGCGCTATACACATTTTTATATCGATTTAACCGAGATGAACAATTGAGTATCGACCTCGTGCAAGATACGTTTTTGACGCTAGAGCGTAAGAAACATATGTATGAACCTGAAAAGGGCAAAATAAAAACGTATTTATTTCAAATTGGTTATCGTCTTATGATTAATAAATTAAATAGGAGAAAAAAGTGGCGTACGCTTTTGCCATTTTTAGTGCCGATTCCGGAAAAAGAATTTTCTCACGAAGATCGGCTCACAGTAAGAGAAGCAATTTTGAAAGTTCCAGAAGAGCAAAGAGCGGTCCTAATCCTTTCTTATTATCATGATATGCAGCAAAAAGAAATTGCAGAGATATTAAACATTCCGATTGGAACAGTGAAGTCGAGACTTCATAACGGAATAAAGAAATTGAAACAATTGCTGGAGGTGGACGAAATTGAGCGAAAATCCCTTTAAGAGTGAATATAAGTTACAGCAACATTTAGATAGTGATCATGTAGAAATACCAGACTTTCCAAAAACGGTAAGTCGCTTCGATCGATTAATCGGATTTCTTGGTTCCCCGGCGAAAGATCCTGTGGAGGCGACGATTGGCAATGATTTATCGGTTGTATTTCATGTGTCGTTATTAGTTGGGGTTCCAATTCTTTCTCTTATTACGATACTCTTTATGGCGTTGTAAAGGATTGGAAAGAAGAGAAATCCGGCCCTTATTTGACACGCCTATATAAATGATGGTATAAAGAAAAGTATATGAATAATTGAGCGTGGAAAGGGAGAAGTAGTGATCATTTCCCTGTTTTAGAGAGCTGATGGCCGGTGCAAATCAGCACATAGATGATCGCGAATTACGCCCCTAGAGCATCTTTTTTCGATTGAATTGTATTCAAAAGGGAAAAGACGGTGCTAAGCCGTTATGTAAATAAGGTGGTAGGCTTTTTTTGCCTGCAACTAGGGTGGTAACGCGATAATCAAAATCGTCCCTTATTTGAAGGGGCGATTTTTTTATGTTTTCAACCTTCACGCCAGTAATGAACTTAAAGGAGAGTATGTAGGATATGGGTATTTTACAAGATCTTGAATTTCGCGGTCTAATTAATCAGCAAACAGATGCTGAGGGCCTTGAGCAATTATTAGAAAAAGAAAGCGTTAAATTATACTGTGGTTTCGACCCGACAGCGGATAGCTTACACATCGGTCATATGTTACCAGTATTAATGTTACGTCGTTTCCAATTAGCTGGTCACCAACCAATCGCACTTGTTGGCGGTGGTACTGGTATGATCGGTGACCCAAGTGGTAAAAAAGCAGAGCGTACATTAAACACGAAAGATACAGTTGCTTACTACACAGAAAGCATTAAAAACCAACTTTCAAACTTCTTAGAGTTCGAAAACGTGGACAACCCAGCAACGATGGCTAATAACTATGATTGGCTTGGTAACTTAGATGTTATTTCATTCTTACGTGATATCGGTAAAAACTTCGGTTTAAACTATATGTTAGCAAAAGATACAGTAGCATCTCGTTTAGATACTGGTATTTCATTCACTGAGTTTAGTTACATGATTTTACAATCATACGACTTCTTAAACTTATACCAAAACCATAATTGCCGCTTGCAAATCGGTGGTAGTGACCAATGGGGTAACATTACAGCTGGTCTGGAATTAATCCGTAAATCAGAAGAAGATGCGAAAGCATTCGGTTTAACAATTCCACTAGTTACGAAATCTGACGGTACGAAGTTTGGTAAAACAGAAGGCGGCGCAATTTGGTTAGACCCAGAGAAAACAACTCCTTACGAGTTCTACCAATTCTGGATTAACACAGATGACCGCGACGTTGTTAAATACTTAAAATACTTCACATTCTTATCTCATGAAGAAATTCTTGAGCTTGAAAAGCAAGTAGCTGAAGCACCAGAAAAACGTGCAGCACAAAAAGCATTAGGTTCTGAAATGACAAAACTTGTTCACGGCGAAGAAGCATTAGAGCAAGCGATTAAAATTTCAGCTGCATTATTTAGCGGTTCTGTAGCAGAACTAACTGCAAGCGAAATCGAACAAGGATTCAAAGACGTACCATCTGTAGAACGTACTGCAGAAGATACAGTATTAATCGACTTACTTGTAGAAAGCAAAATCTCTCCATCAAAACGTCAAGCACGTGAAGATGTAACGAACGGCGCAATCTACGTAAACGGTGAGCGTACACAAGCATTAGACTACGTTGTAACAGAAAACGACCGCATCGAAGGTAAATTCACAATCATTCGCCGCGGTAAGAAGAAATATTTCTTAATTCGTTACTAATAAATAAAAAGCTTTGAGGAATTTCCTCAAAGCTTTTTTGTTTTAATCTCCTTTTCGAGTTCATACGGAAATCACATGTAAGCGGTATGATAAACGTATAACAATTAGAAAGGAGTGGTAAAACGAAATGTCACTAGAAGCGTTGATTATTTTTTCTTTGCTAAATGCGGGTCAACTTGCAGAGAATTCGAAGGTTGATATACATAAAGAGCAGAAAGATGCTTATGTATATGTTCAAAAAGAGGAAAATAAATAACTTTATTTTATATATAAACTTCAAAAGCCAATCCATTGGATTGGCTTTTTGTCAGGTTGTTGGAAAAAGAGCGTACATTTTTTTCTTTTAAACATTAGCTAAAATTTGATCATAGCACGAAGTAATAAGTGCTTCCAGATCTTTTAAGTCATTAACGTTATCAATAAAAATTCTACTCACTCCCTGTGATTTTGGGGCTTGTTCAACCACAAAATTAGGGCATAGCTGTTTAGTAGCTTCTAAATCGAGTCTTACAACTAAGGATTTTGCATCGCCATCAAGGAAGAGACGTATAAACCATTTTGTAATTACACGATTCATGATACAAAAATAACTAATAGTATCTTTATATTTGAGGTTACTGATATCTCTTTGATTCTCAGTTAAAATCTCTTTAACAATGTTAAATGCGGTTAGTTCATTTTCTGTAGTGAAAACTCTATCTGCTTTGTCGTCTTTATTAATGTCTTCAATTATTTCGGTAGAAGCAGCTGCAACTAGGCTTGTTTCTATTTTCTCCGATGTTTTTGTTTCTTTTGGTGTTAAACCATCACTGATTATTTCTAATAGTGTTCGATTAATTGCTTTTTTAACGATTGGTCGGAATCGCTCTAAAACGTTATTTGTAATTCTAGTTGAGCTAAAGTCTCTAATTAGAAAACGAAGGAAGTCATCTGAAGGATTTTTAAATAGTTCTTTAATTGTAGAGTTTAAATTGGTCATATAAATAAGCTCTTCAGCATATTTTACGATTTCTTCAGCTTCAAAATTTTCTTTTGTAAAAGTTTCAATCGTTTCAATATCTAAATTCGTTAAATTATCCATACTGAATGTGAAGAAAGGTTTTTCATCCATCACATTGTCATTTGTTAAATCAGTATAAAACTTGTATTCTATACCATTAGTTAGTACCCCTACTTTGATATCAGGTAAGGCATTGAAATATCTAGATAGTTGCGCATCGTGTTTAAGGAGATTTTCTGTTACAGATTTTGCCTCGATTAAAATAATTGGAACTCCATTTTTAAAAACCGCATAATCGACTTTTTCTCCCTTCTTAGTTCCGAAGTCTGCAACATACTCAGGTCTAACTTCTAAAGGATTAAAAACGTCATAACCTAGTTTTTGAAGAAAAGGAATAATTAATGATTGCTTGGTCATTTCTTCATTAGTTATGTACTCTGTTCGTTCTAAAATTTGGTTAGCTATTTTGTTTATGTCATTTCTGAATTCCATATCAATGTCTCCTCGTTATAAAGTTTAAAAATCTTTAATATTATTGTTATTCCGTGAAAATTCATAATATAACAGAGTTCTTTATGGAAACAGGGAGGTTATTCTTTTTGTTTTAGATGGGAGTATAGGGTATTGGGATTTTTATGTTATGTAGGATATAAAAAATAATGGGGAATTGAAAAAAGCCAATCCACAGGATTGGCTTTTTGTCATTAACGAGAGTAGAACTCTACGATTAATGCTTCGTTGATTTCAGCTGGTAACTCAGCACGCTCAGCGTGGCGAGTGTAAGTAGCTTCTAATTTGTCAGCATCGAAAGTTAAGTATTCTGGTACGAAGTTGTTAACTTCGATCGCTTCTTTAACAACAACAAGGCTGTTAGATTTTTCGCGAACGCTGATAGTTTGGTTAGGTTTTACACGGTAAGATGGGATATCTACGCGAGCGCCATCAACCATGATGTGACCGTGGTTTACTAATTGGCGAGCTGCACGACGAGTGCGAGCTAAGCCCATACGGTAAACTAAGTTGTCAAGACGAGCTTCAAGAAGGATCATGAAGTTTTCGCCGTGCTTACCAGGCATTTTACCTGCTTGGTCAAATGTGCGACGGAATTGACGCTCAGTCATGCCGTACATGTGACGAAGTTTTTGTTTCTCTTGTAATTGTAAACCGTATTCTGAAAGTTTCTTACGTTGGTTAGGACCGTGAGGACCTGGTGCGTAAGGGCGTTTTTCTAATTCTTTTCCTGTGCCGCTTAGAGAGATTCCAAGACGACGAGACAGTTTCCAAGCTGGACCTGTATAACGAGCCATAGTTGACTCCTCCTTTAAAAATGTTTTTATTTACGTAAAATAAAAACAGACGTAATCGATATTTACGGGCATTTTGTTTTCATGTACCTTCGCTCCAGCAGCAGGGAGTTACGAGATACACCTCCGTAGAGGAACAAAATACAAACGATAAACTCACATTACAAGGCTGCCTTTTTATTTTACACAAACGCTATTATATCTTTTACCCAGAGTTTCGTCAAGCGAGTACGTTTTTGTTTTATGCATATAAATTTTGGAAATTAATATAAGAAGGAATTTAAAACAATATAAAAGAAGAGATAGAAACACAAATAAAACGCTTACATAAAATGTAGTAAAAACGTTCATCAGTTTTTTACTGGTGAATATGCGGTAATAAAAACATAAAGGGGATGTTTTTATGAAAAAGAAGCATATGGAGACAGCGTTAATTCATCACGGTTATACACCTGAGGAACATAAAGGAAGTTTAACACCACCTTTATTTCAAACCTCTACGTTTACATTTGAGACTGCGCAGCAAGGAGAGGCGAGTTTTGCAGGATTGGATCCATCTTATATTTACTCAAGGCTTGGAAATCCGACTGTGAAATTATTTGAAGAACGTATGGCGGTGTTAGAAGGAGGAGAAGAAGCACTTGCCTTCGGATCTGGTATGGCAGCTATTTCAGCAACTTTAATCGGTTTTTTAAAGGCTGGAGATCATATTATTTGTTCAAATGGATTATATGGGTGTACGTACGGTTTTTTAGAAGTGTTAGAAGAAAAATTTATGATTACGCATTCGTTTTGTGAGATGGAGACAGAGGTTGATATTGAAAATAAAATTCGTCCAAATACAAAGCTTATTTTCGTTGAAACACCGATTAATCCAACAATGAAATTAATCGATTTAAAACAAGTTATTCAGGTTGCGAAGCAAAATGGTTTACTTGTCATTGTTGATAATACGTTTTGTTCACCTTATTTACAAAGACCGCTTGAGCTTGGCTGTGACGCTGTTGTGCATAGTGCGACAAAATATATTGGTGGTCATGGCGACGTTGTGGCGGGTGTAACGATTTGTAAAACGAAAGCGTTAGCTGAAAAAATTCGCCCGATGCGAAAAGATATCGGCGGCATTATGGCGCCGTTTGATGCGTGGTTATTATTACGCGGATTAAAGACGTTAGCGGTAAGAATGGATCGTCATTGTGATAATGCAGAAAAAATTGTATCGTTCTTAAGAAAACATGATGCGGTAGAAGGTGTTTGGTATCCAGAAGGGGAGTTAGCATCTCGTCAAATGAAACGCGGGGGCGGCGTTATTTCTTTTTCAGTAAAAGGTGGAAAAGAAGAGACGCAAGCATTTATTAATGATCTGCACTTTATTACAATTGCGGTGAGTTTAGGAGATACAGAAACGTTAATTCAGCATCCAGCAACGATGACGCACGCTGCGATTCCGGCTGAACTAAGAAAAGAAATGGGCATTTTCGATAATTTAATACGCTTATCAGTTGGTTTAGAATCGTGGGAGGATATCGTTTCTGATTTAGAGCAGGCATTAAAGAAAATATCTACTGTTAATCAATAAAAAAAGAGTGAGCTATCGGTTTTGTACAGGACGTACTAAATCGATAACTCGCTCTTTTCTTTTTACATATGTTTTAGGAGTGTTTCCACAAACTTTTCTAAATAGCGCTGATCTACTTCATCAAAACGATTCTTTTCAGGACTATCAATGTCAAGTACACCAATGACAGCTCCTTCTTTCACAATCGGTACAACGATTTCTGAATTAGAAGCACTATCGCAAGCGATGTGACCTGGGAATTGGTGAACGTCCGCTACAAGCTGCGTTGTTTTCGTTTCAGCTGCTACGCCGCAAACGCCTCGTCCAAATGGAATGCGTACGCAAGCAGGCATTCCTTGGAACGGTCCAAGGACAAGCTGATTTCCTTCTGTTACGTAAAAGCCAACCCAATTAACGCGATCTAAAAATTGGTTTAATAATGCGGATGCATTTGATAAGTTTGCGACTACGTTTGATTCGCCAGTTAATAACGCATCCAGTTGTTTAATTACTGTCTCATATTGCTGCACGCGAGATCCTGCATAACTTTCTTTAGTAAACATGGAAACAGCTCCTTTTTTATCGAGATGTGTAAAATATTAGCAAAATACGATGTATTTCACATGACTTTGTCGATAGAAAATTAAAGGAATTTGTCTTAAAAGTCAAGAAATTTAAACTATAGCTGTTCATTGAGAGGAAGTGAGCGCATGAAGCAGACGAAACAAAAAGTAATTGATGCGGCAATATCGTTGTTTAATACGAAAGGTTATGATGGAACGTCGGTGCGAGACATTGCAAAGCGAGCGGATGTGAATGTAGCGAATATTTCATATTATTTTGCTGGGAAGCAAGGTTTATTAGAACAGCTTATTACCGATTTTTTAGAAGGGTATATTCATGTGATTGAAATTTCGTTTGAACAGAGAGAGTATTTGTCGGCTAAAGATGTGATGGTGCAAATGGTGCGTGGGATGTTACGATATCAATTTGAAAATAGAGAACTAACACGCTTCTTCTACCGAGAGCTTTCGCTTGATACGACATTAATTCGTGAAGTGATGACCGTTTATTTTTCTAAAGAAAGATATTATATAGAGCAAATTATTAGACAAGGACAAATGAAACAAGAATTTCAGAAAGTATCATTTACAATGTTTATGACGCAATTAAAAGGCATGATAAATATGCCGTTTTTATATCCACAATATATATCAGAAGTACTGCATTCTTTCCCGTCTGAGACATTTTTCATAGAAATATACACGAAAGAGATTGAGCAATGGATGGAACAAGCATTATGTAAAGCAAATATGTACCATGAATGGCCAAGAGCTGTTCATATGTGAAGAATCCCCACCTAACGAACTGAGGTGGGGATTTTTATGTTTACTTTTCTTTGCCATAAATTGTTACATAATAGCGCGATAATTGTTAATGCAGCTCCAGCAATTTCGATTTTATCGACTGTATAACCTCGAAAGATAGAACCAATCAGTGCAAGAATAGGAACTAAATTCATAAATAATATGCCGTTAATAGATGAAATATAGCGATTTCCCATATTCCAGCAAAATACAGCGATAACTCCTGCGATAATCGACATATAAAAGAGCTCAAAACGAACGCTCACAACTGTACGCAGTGACGGCATAGTAACTATATTTGTATACGTTAAGAAAGTAACAATAACGATGAGTGAAATGGAGCCAAATAAACAAGTTAATGTCGTATATCGAAGTGGTGACCAAGATTGAAAACGAGCACCCCCATTTGTATAAATGACCCAGCAAGTAACGCCGCATAGCATTAATATATTTGTTGATAAGTGGCTTGCAGCTCCAAATAATAAGTGAATATTTCCTTTTGAAATGACAAGCATAACACCTAGTAATGCAACGAACATACAAAGAAATGTGTAGTTTTGAGGGCGACAATTTTTCGTTATCCATTGCAGTGATAAGGCAATCAGTGGCATAAGGGATTGAATCATAGCTGCATGGATTGCTCCGGAAGGTCCAGCAAGCTGTTGTCCGTAGAAAACGAGAAAACCATATCCTGCGAAACCGACTGTCCCGTAAAAGAACAGAGAAAGTGTTCTTTTTTCTAAGCGGAGTGAAGTCTTCCCTTCAGTAATTAATAGCAAAATAAGAAAAATAATAGCTGCTGATCCATAGCGAATCGTTGTGAAGAAGAACGGATCGATAAATTGCAGGGCATTTGCCATTACCGGAAACATAAATCCCCAGGCAGTGACGGCGAGTAAGCATAGAAAGGATCCGATTAGCATTTGTTTTTTGTTCAAGAGTATCTTTCCCCTTTACATTTCGTTATAGTAAGTTGATGAAATAAGTATAAAGAGTAATTGTTTATAGGAGGAAATATCGATTTCTTATAACGGTTATAACTTTTTGTTAGAGGTGTGTACGATGGATTTGGAGGCAGTACGATCGTTTATCGAAGTGAAGCATACGCGAAGTTTATCAAAGGCAAGTAAGATTTTACATATATCTCAACCAGCGCTTAGTAAACAAATTCAAAAGTTAGAAGCGGATTTAGAGGTTACTTTACTTAAGCGTTCTGCGCAAGGAGTGAAGTTAACGGAGGCAGGAGAGTTATTTATAAAAAGAATGGTACCGATTTTGGAACAAATAAATGAAGCAAAAACAGAAATGAGGGGGTATCAAGAGAACCGAAAGTTTTCAATTGGTATACTACCGAGTTTAGCGGAGCATTACATATTAGAATGTAAAGATGTGTTAGGTGATGAGTTCGAAGTAGAGTGGCAAATCGGACATACGGAAGTATTAAGAGATTTATTTAAAGCGCGGGAGATTGAAGCGATGTTCATCGATTCAGTAGTAGAAGGTGCTACGTATATAAAAGAAGTGCAACAAGAGAAAATTGTTTGTGTCGTTTCAAATAATCATCCGTATAAAGAGAAGAAAGTCATTCAAATAGAAGAGCTGCAAAATGAAAAATTAATTGTATATCCAGAAATATGCGATGTAAGGAAAATGATTATGAACATGTTTCATGAGATAGGTGTAAAACCAACTATAGCTGTGGAAACATCTTACGCAGAACCGATGCTTACAATGGTAAAAGCTGGCCTTGGTATCACGTTACTTCCAGAAAGGGCAGTAGAGCAGTCTGTAAGGCAGGGGAATGTATATGTAATTTCTGTTGAACCACCACTCATGCGGAAAATTTATTTCGTATCTCATACGAAAGATTGTTTGTTATTACAATCATTTGAGGATAGGTAGTGAGGTAGGCGGAATATTGAGAAAGATTACAATCTCATTGAAAGAAACATGAAATTTTAAAAAAAACTAGGTCAAAAACAAGCCATTACATGGTATGATTAGTACATTGTTAGTTGTTAAATATAGGGGAATTCCCTTTTTATACATAATGCCTTCCATTTCATAAACGGAACGGACAAAAAAAGAGATATAACTAGGAGGCTTTTTTGCATGGATTCTATCCTGACGATCGTTATCATTGTAGTAAGCTCTATTCTAGTGCTGCTCATGATAGAGCTTGTGATAAGAAATCGTTCATATAAAGATATTGAAGCACTGGAGCAGTGGAAACAAGAGATAAAAGATAAACCTGTGGCAGATGAACTAAAACGGGTAAAAGATTTAAACATGACGGGTCAAACAGAAGAACTGTTTGGTAAATGGCGTGAAGAATGGGATGAAATTGTATCAACAACCCTTCCGAAAGCTGACAAAGATTTAGCGCAAGCGCGAAAATTCGCCTCGCAATTCTCCTTCCGAAAAGCAAAGCATGCGATGAACGAATCCATAAGTGGTTTAGATGACGCTGATAATCGTATTACAGGTGTTTTAAATGAATTACAGCAATTGTTAGAAAGCCATGAGAAAAATAGCTCGGAAATTGAAGGGTTACGTGATACATATCGTAGTATGAAAAAGAGTGTTCTTGCTCATAGACATATGTATGGAGCAGCAGAGCAGAAAATCGAAGAGATGCTAGATGCTGAATCTAATAAATTTAAAAGCTTTGAAGAAGCAACAGATAATGGTGACTACTTAAAAGCGAGAGAAATTGTTATTAGTTTAGAAGAAGGTTTAGCAAGTTTAGAAATCATTATTCACCAAATTCCAGATTTATTAGTAGAGTGTCAAGCGACGCTACCAGTTCAACTGGAAGATTTATTACACGGACATAATGATATGGTAAGACAAGGTTATGTATTAGAGTATTTGGAAATCCCTAAAGAAGTTCGCGATATGACGACACAACTAAACACATGTTTAATGGATATACAGGAGCTTCATATAACAGAAGCGGCTGAAAAAGTGGAAGACTTAAAAACTCGTTTAGATGGTTTCTATGATCAACTTGAGCAAGAGGTGCATGCGAGACATTATGTGGAGCAAAAAACACTTTCTGTTTATGAAGACTTAGAAGAAATACGTATCGAAACGATTGAAACGAAAACAGAAACACAACTTGTGAAACAAAGCTATCAATTGCAAGATAAGGATATTGAATCTCAAAAAGTAATTGAAAAGCAAATGCACATTTTAACGAAACGTTTTGAAATGCTACAATTACGCGTTGCTGAACAAGATATTGCCTTCTCTATTATTCGTGAGGAACTAGAAGAGGTTTATGAGCAATGTGAAACGTTAAAAGTACTTCATGCAGAATATAAAGAAATGCTGCAAACGATGCGTAAAGAAGAATTTGAAGCGCGTGAGAAGTTACAAGAAATGCGAAATACTATTTTCGAAACGAAACGCTTTATGCAAAAGTCGAATTTGCCAGGTCTTCCAGAGAGTATTATGGAAGATTTAAAAAGAGGGCAAATGGCAATGCAAGCTGTATATGAACAATTAGAAGTGAAGCCGTTAAACATGAACGCTGTAAATAGCAGTTTAGAAGAAGCATACACAACTGTGAACGGTGTAGCTGAAATGACAGAAGAGTTAATTGGACAAGCGTATTTAGTTGAAAAATTAATTCAATACGGTAACCGTTACCGCAGTCATGATGAAAGCCTTGCAGAAAGCTTAAATTATGCGGAGAAATTATTCCGTGAATATCAATACGATGCAGCTTTAGAACAAGCCGCTTCTGTACTAGAGCAACTTGAACCTGGTGTTGTTCAAAAAATAGCTGAATATGTAGACAATGAACAAACCCTTTCATAAAAGGGTTTGTTTTTTTGTGTAATTTTGCAGGCGATGTTGCTATAATGAATAGCGGAATACAGTAAGGTTATTCGTTTCAAAATAAAGTGAAACTGTAATCAGTGGGGGGATTCATCCCCACTGATTACTAGTTGAACCAATCGGGCATTTACGGGCAGTTGATCTCCCACCTAACTTCTTTGCTCTAGTTGAACTTTGAGGTGAGAGTCTTACTGCCCGTTAATGCGGGGTAAAGTGAAACTGTAATCAGTGTGGGGATCTCACTAATTATTATTCTTCACTAATCGGGATAAAACGGAACCTTTGCGTAGTCTTAGCGTAATGACACGTATTTATGATATGATTATATGATGTGATAGCGCTGAAAGGGGAAGAACGATGATCTATTTTGATAATAGTGCGACGACGAAGCCATATCCAGAAGCTCTTCAATCGTACGTGACGGTTGCTGGGAAATATTTTGGTAATCCTTCTTCTATTCATTCGCTTGGAGGAGAGGCAGAGCGTCTATTAACACAATCAAGAACGATTGCAGCGCAGCTTCTTCACGTTAAACCTTCTGAAATTATTTTCACATCAGGTGGAACGGAAGGGAACAACCTTGCGATTAAAGGGATAGCAATGAGGAATCGTTCGCGCGGCAAACATATCATTACAACAAATATTGAACACGCGTCTGTGTTTGAGGCATATAAGCAATTAGAAGAACTCGGATTTGATGTAACATATTTACCGGTTAACGAGCATGGTGTTGTATCGGTAGAGGATGTAAAACGAGCACTTCGTGAAGATACGATTCTTGTATCAATTATTCATGTGAACAACGAAACTGGAGCAATTCAGCCCGTTGCTGAAATTGGAACGTTATTATCGAATCATCCGAAAATAAGATTCCATGTAGATCATGTACAAGGGATAGGAAAAGTACCGCTTGATTTATATGCTTCTCATATTGATCTTTGCTCAATATCTGGACATAAATTCCACAGTGTAAAAGGAACGGGTCTTCTTTATATACGTGATGGCGTAAGATTAGATCCGATTTTATCAGGTGGTCAACAAGAGCTTAAGTATCGCTCTGGTACAGAGAATTTACCTGGCATTGTAGCAATGGTGAAAGCACTTCGCATGACAATGGAACAAGTGAAAGAAAAGGTAGCTCATTTGCAAAGTTTACAAGCAGAGCTTGTCAGCTTCTTTAAAGAGATGGAAGATGTGACGATTAATACATCGCTTGTATATGCAGCACCGCACATTTTAAATGTATCATTTGTTGGTTTAAAACCAGAAGTAGTCGTTCATGCTTTAGAAGAGCACGGTGTATATGTATCGACGAAGTCTGCCTGTTCTTCAAAAGCAAATGAAGTGAGCAGAGTGTTAGTGTCAATGGGAGTGCCGCATGCAGCAGCTGCAAGCGCTATTCGTATTAGTTTGGCACCAGACAACACGATGGAAGAAGTAAAACAATTTGAAGGTATTGTAAAAGAGACGATGCCAAAATTATATGAAGTGATGAGGTAAAGAAATATGATGACATATGAATATATTTTAGTGCGTTACGGAGAAATGACGACAAAAGGTAAAAACCGTTCTAAATTTGTAAGCACATTAAAAGATAACGTGAAGTTCAAACTGAAAAAGTTTCCAAATATTAAAATTGATGCAACGCATGACCGTATGTACATCCAGTTAAATGGTGAAGATCATGAAGCAATCTCTGAAAGATTGAAAGACGTATTTGGTATTCATAAGTTTAACTTAGCGATGAAAGTACCATCAGAATTAGAAGATATTAAAAAAGGTGCATTAGCAGCTTTCTTACAAGTAAAAGATGATGTGAAAACATTTAAAATTACAGTGCACCGTTCTGATAAGCGATTCCCAATGAAGACGATGGAGTTACTTCCAGAAATCGGTGGGCACATTTTAGAAAATACAGAGGATATCACAGTAGACGTCCATAATCCAGATGTGAATGTACGTGTAGAAATTCGCAGTGGTTACAGCTATATTATGTGTGGTGAGCATATGGGAGCTGGCGGTTTACCAGTTGGTGTTGGCGGAAAAGTAATGGTACTTCTTTCTGGTGGTATAGATAGCCCAGTAGCAGCGTACTTAACGATGAAACGCGGCGTATCTGTGGAAGCAGTTCACTTCCATAGCCCACCTTTCACAAGTGAGCGTGCAAAACAAAAAGTAATCGATTTAGCACAAGAGTTAACGAAATACTGTAAACGTGTAACGCTTCATCTTGTTCCGTTTACAGAAGTGCAAAAAACGATTAATAAAGAAATCCCATCTAGCTATTCAATGACGGTTATGCGCCGTATGATGATGCGTATTACAGAGCAGATTGCTGAGGAGCGTAACGCACTTGCAATCACAACTGGTGAAAGTCTTGGACAAGTAGCAAGCCAAACATTAGATAGCATGCATACGATTAACGAAGTAACAAACTACCCAGTTATTCGTCCGCTTATTACGATGGATAAATTAGAAATTATTAAAATTGCTGAAGAAATCGGCACGTATGATATTTCAATTCGTCCATACGAAGATTGCTGTACAGTATTCACACCAGCTAGTCCAGCGACGAAGCCGAAGCGTGAAAAAGCAAATCGATTTGAAGCGAAATACGATTTCACACCATTAATCGAAGAAGCTGTAGCGAACAAAGAAACAATGGTATTACAAACGGTTGAAGTAGTGGCGGAAGAAGAAAAATTCGAAGAACTTTTCTAAAACCATAAATTACCATATCTAAAACATGTATGAAGTCATGTTGTTTATCACACTCTATACTCACAAGGAGGTGATACAACATGGCAAGCACAAATAAATTAGCAGTGTCTGGTGCTCAAGCAGCATTAGATCAAATGAAGTACGAAATCGCTCAAGAGTTTGGTGTTCAACTTGGAGCTGATGCAACATCTCGCGCTAACGGTTCTGTTGGTGGCGAAATTACAAAACGTCTAGTTTCACTAGCTGAGCAACAATTAGGCGGTTTCCAAAAATAATCCCATATACGATGGCTTAGAAAGAGCGGGTTTTCCCGCTCTTTCTTTTTGTTGTTCATATTAGTATAAATTCATTTCGACAAAAGCATAAAAAAATTGTCAAAAGAAGAGGGTTCAAAATTTACTGAAAATTCTTTATTATATAAGGGAGGCATAAAGAAAAAGGAGGATGTTTATGAAGAGAGAGGAATTGTTGGCACCACCATCTTATAATTTAGTTTCAGAAATAGAGAAATATACAGACGATAAAGAGAAGCTTGCTTTAATTTGGCAAGATGATAAAGGGAATAGACGAGAAGTTACATATTTTGAATTAATGCAAGGTGCAAATAAAATTGGAAACGCTTTTATAAAAAGTGGCTTACAAAAAGGGGACAAGCTCCTTATTATGATGCCGCGCTTAATTGAAGCGTACATGACGTATATCGCTGCGATTAAAGCGGGATTTGTCGTAATTCCAAGTTCGGAAATGTTGCGTAAAAAAGATATCGAATATCGAATTGGACATGGCGAAGTAAAAGCGATAGTAAGCTATGAGCCGTACATTGGACAGTTTGATGATATAGAAGCAATGGAATCTCTTCAAAAATTCGTCCTGAGCGAGCAGTCAGTAGACGGATGGATCAATTTAAAGACAGCATTAGAAACAGAAAGTGACATGTTAGAAATGGCGAAAACAGATAAAGAAGATATGGTCTTTTTATCTTACACGTCAGGGACGACAGGAAACCCGAAAGGTGTCGTTCATACGCACGCGTGGGCATACGCTCATTTACGTACAAGCGCCCCAAATTGGCTCGGAATTGAAGAGAATGATGTTGTATGGGCAACGGCTAGTCCAGGGTGGCAAAAGTGGATTTGGAGCCCGTTTTTAGCAACTCTCGGTTCAGGGGCAACAGGATTTGTATACAACGGTAAGTTTGAACCGGAAACGTATTTAAATTTATTAGGCGATAATAAGGTGAATGTGCTTTGTTGTACACCGACTGAGTATAGATTAATGGCAAAGGTAGAAGATTTAAGCGAGTACAATTTAGAGGCGTTACATAGCGCTGTATCCGCAGGTGAGCCGTTAAATAGAGAAGTCATTGGAACATTCCAAAAGCACTTTGATATTACAGTAAGAGACGGCTATGGGCAAACGGAAAATACACTACTTGTTGGTGTAATGAAAGGGATGGATATTAGACCAGGATCAATGGGGAAACCAACGCCAGGTAACCACGTCGATATCGTAAATGAGGAAGGTATTCCAGTTAAAGTAGGCGAAGTTGGTGATATTGCAGTTCACATTGAAACGCCGGCCCTCTTTAAACAATATTATAAAGACGATGAGCGTACAGCGATGCAATTCCGCGGTGATTATTACATTACAGGTGATAAAGCGAAGAAAGATGAAGACGGCTACTTCTGGTTTGAAGGGCGTGGTGATGATATCATTATTAGCTCTGGTTATACAATCGGGCCGTTTGAAGTAGAGGATGCGCTTGTAAAACATCCTTATGTAAGAGAATGTGCGGTTGTCGCAAGTCCTGATGAAATTCGCGGAAGTGTCGTGAAGGCATTTATCGTATTAAGAGAGAATATAGAAAAGAACGAAGAAACATTAATTCCAACACTCCAACAACACGTCAAAGAACTCACTGCACCATATAAATACCCTCGCAAAATTGAATTTGTAGATGAACTACCAAAAACGATTTCTGGAAAAATTCGCCGTATTGAACTTAGAAAACAAGAGATGGAGATTCCGTCAAAATAATTTTGAAAACAGTGAAGTAAATAGTTGAATGAAATGCAAAACAATGATAATATAAAAACGAACACAAGTTCGATTTTATAAACTTAAAAAAGAGGTGTCCGTATGATTTTAGGTATTAATCCGTACTTAGTTTTAGATGGTAGTGGGCAAGAAGCTGTACAGTTTTATAAAGAGGCTTTAGATGCAAAAGTAGAAGTCATGCAAACTTTTGGTGACATGCCTGAAAATCCAGAATACCCGATTCCAGCTGAAGCGAAAGAGCGCGTTTTACACGCTACTTTAAAAGTTGGTAATACGGATCTTATGATTTCTGATACATTCCCAGGTCAAGGGCATGCAATCGGATCTCAAGTAACAATCGCAATTCAAATTAGTAATGCAGAAAAAGCAAAAGAAGTATTCGATAAGTTACAAGAAGGTGGAGAGGTTATCATGCCACTCCAAGAAACATTCTGGAGCCCAGCATACGGACAAGTAAAAGATAAATTTAATATTGAATGGCAAATTACAACGAACCCTACTGAACAAAATTAATTTTTGGAAAAGCACCATGTTTTGAAATGGTGCTTTTTTCTATACAATAAAGTAGAGGAGATGAAATATATGGGAGAAATTTGGTACGGCGGCACTATTTACACGATGAAGGAAGAAACTGAAACAGCGGATGCGATTTACGTTGAAAACGGCATAATCGTTGATATTGGGAGTAAAGAAGAGCTAGAAGCCCAATATTCGGTGGGGAAATTGTATGATTTAGAAGGCAAAACAATGATCCCAGGTCTCGTTGATAGTCATATGCATCTTATTGGTCATGGAGAGAGGTTACTCCGTCTAGATTTATCAAATTGTACATCTTACAAAGAAGTGCTTACTCTTGTCCAGAAGCGAGTGGAAGAAGCTCCAAAGGGATCTTGGATTATTGGAGAAGGATGGAATGAAAATAACTTTACAGATACGAAAAATGTTCATGCGCGTGATTTAGATGAAATTTCGAAGGAACATCCCATTTTATTAAAGCGAGTTTGTCGTCACGTTACATGGGTGAATTCATACATACTGCAAGAAGCGAACATAACAGAAGCGATGCAAAATCCAAAAGGCGGGAAAATCGGCAGGGATTCCTCAAATAAGTTAACAGGACTTTTATATGAACAAGGACAAGAATTAATTAAACATGTTCAGCCTGAAATTGATGAAGCGTATTTACAAAGAGCTTTGCAAACAGCGATTAAAGATTGTTGGCAATACGGCCTCATTGGCGGGCATACGGAAGATTTAAATTACTATGGTGGTTTTAGAAAAACGCATAATGCGTTTTCTCATGTTATAAAAGAAATGCCATTTAAAGCCCATTTGCTCGTTCATCATGAAGTAGCACATGAACGAAAAGAATATGAAAATGAACATTATATTGAATTTGGGGCAATGAAAATCTTTTCTGACGGCTCTTTTGGCGGAAGAACAGCATTATTAAGTGAACCGTATGAAGATGCGAAGGAAACGAATGGGGTTGCAATTTTCTCACGTGAAGAACTTGCAGAATTAGTGAAGAAAGCACGAGACTTACATATGCCAGTTGCGATTCATACTATCGGTGACTTATCGCTTGAATATGTCATTGATGCACTCGAATTATATCCACCAGCAGAAGGGTTACGTGACCGCATTATTCATTGTCAGCTTGCTCGTGAAGAGTTGATTGAAAGAATGAAAAACTTGCAAGCCATTATTGATATACAGCCAGTCTTTCTTTCATCAGATTTTCCGTCAGTCATTGAAAAACTGGGAGAACACCGTCTTCGTTATGCGTATGCTTGGAAGACATTACTGGAAGCAGGACTACATTGTAATGGTGGCTCAGATGCTCCTATTGAACAAGTAAATCCGTTTTTAGGCATATATAGCGCTGTTACACGTAGAAGTTTTATTGACGGTGTATGCTATATACCTGAGGAAAGATTAACGGTATATGAGGCTGTTTCTTTATTTACAACAGGAAGTGCCTATGCAATCGGAAAAGAAGAGAAGCGAGGGCAAATTACAAAAGGATATGAAGCAGACTTTACAATATTAGACCGCAATATTTTTGAAATTGAGGCAGAAGAAATAAAAGAAGTACAAGCAGAAATGACCGTAATAGATGGCCAAGTTGTCTATAGAAAAGGTATGTGAAAATATATGAGCAATTATTGAAATATATCGACTTACTGACAAAAATAGCAACTAATAGTTAGAGAAATAAATAACCGCAGAATTATGGGATCCCATAATTCTGCGGTTATTTTAATCCTATAAAAACGTTCTCTGTACTTTTTCCCAGAACGAATTGTTTTTTAATTTAACTGTTTTAATTTGTTTATCGCTTAAGCGTACAACAGCTTTTTCAACTTGTTTAATGCTAAGCGCTTCGTTATCCATGCCGATAACAGGATAATCGTTACCGTCTGGTCTTAGTTTTAAAGTTAATGTACGCTTATGATTTAAAATGAACGGTGAACCGAGCGTACGATAAGTGTTGTTGTTTAAAGATGCTAGTTCGCTTACTTGGAAACATGGAATAAGTGGGTCAACAACTGCACCATGCAATGATTTATTGTAAGCTGTACTTCCTGTTGGGGTAGAAACAACTAAACCGTCCCCTCTAAATGTTTCGAAGTATAAATCATCAACGTGAACATCTACAACGAATGTTTTAATAATGCTAGAACGTAATGAGAACTCATTTAAACAATAGAAAGATGTACCATGATCTACATCTACCTGAATTGTTGGATATTTTCGCACTTCAATTTCATTTTTTGTAATTTCTTGAAGGGCTGTATCAACGTGATCAATGTGGAAATCGCAGTAGAACGAAGTTTCATCTTTCGTAGAAATCCCTGCGTATAAGCAATCTTCCCTAAAACCAGTTTTACGAACGGCTTGTAAGAAGGTTGCATCATCTCCAACACTGACGATAGCGTTTGCATTTTTTGGATGATCTAATATGGTAAATCCATTCTCTTCTAAAATACGATAGATTGGTTTCATTTTTTCAACGAGCGTTGCTTTGTCATCACCATAAAAGAAAAATAAATTGCGACGATCTGCCATTATGTATCCCTCCACTGCAGTTAAATTTTCTGTTTTTCGTGCTACATATCATTAGAGTCCGTTCCCTGATGATATGTTCAAATAATATATTTCGATACAAATTGTCAAAATACCTTTTTATTTTTAGAAAAATTTTTATATTCAATCTTATGGAACTCTGTTTAATGATGAATAAACTTGTCGATAATGGGTACGGAGTGAAAGGATGATACGTATGAAGTGGCTCGTAATTGGAATAATAATTCTTCTCCTTTTTATTTTGCTTATACTATTGTCGAAAATATCGCTTAAGGTGACATTTTTATATTCAGAAATGGAAAAGCAATGTTTATTTCAAGTGAAAATATGGATGATTCGATATACATTTGACGTGTTGGAAAGAATTGAAAAACAGCAGAAAAAGACAGGACAAAAAATCGAAAAAGCTGAAAAGGACGGCGGACTAGATAATAAAATTATGGCGCAACTTGACAGCATAGGTGAACTGATAAAAAAGCTTCAAGACGTTCATACTATCGTTAAAGATTTTCTCAAACGAGTGAAAATCAATGGTTGGAGATGGCATACACAAATTGGAGCAGGCGACGCAGCTAGTACTGGAATTGTCACTGGATATGCATGGGGGACAAAAGGAATGGCTGCTGGAGTTGTCGGACAATATATGCATATTGTTGACGTACCAGAATTTGAAATTACACCTGTTTTTCAAGGGAAGGGATTTGCATCGAGATGTGAGTTAACAGCATCTTTTCGTATATTCCGTACTGTAAAAACAGCGGTGAAATTACTCATATTTATGAGGCAGCAAAGATCTGGCATGGAAAAAAACTCTGTTCAAGCATAGGGGGGATATAGAATGGACCATCCAATTCAAGGTTTAATGACAACCGCAATGCAGCATTTAAAACAAATGACTGATGTAAATACAATTGTTGGTGACCCAATTAAAGCGGCAGATGGAAGTGTAATTCTTACAGTTTCGAAAGTAAGTTTCGGATTTGCTGCTGGTGGAAGTGAATTTGGTAGAGTAGAACATTCAGGCCGTCATCCATTTGGCGGAGGAAGTGGAGGAGGAGTTTCTATTAATCCTGTTGCCTTTCTTGTTATAAATGGAGATGGTGTGAAAGTATTGCACTTAGATAAACAAACACATGTCATCGATAAAATAATTGAATTAGCGCCACAAGCTGTTGATAAAGTGAAAGAAATGATGGATAAACGAAAAGAAGATGATCCTGAATTTCAAATTTAACGAATAAAGAAGCTAATCAATAGGTTAGCTTCTTTTATTTTTTTGTAAATAAAGCGATTTTATTTGCATTATCGATAGGGACAAACTATCATTTACATTGTACATATTTTGTTTAAATAAGGGAGGATTTTCAAGTGGCAAACGTAACTTTTAAAGGTAATCCAATGACTTTAGTTGGAACAGAAGTTAAAGTTGGCGATCAAGCGCCAAACTTCCAAGTATTAGCAAACGACTTATCTCCAGTAAGTTTAGAAACATACAAAGGCGAAGTAAAATTAATTAGTGTTGTACCTTCAATCGACACAGGTGTGTGTGATGCACAAACACGTCGTTTTAACCAAGATGCAGCAGGTATTGAAAATGCGAAAGTATTAACAATTAGCGCTGATTTACCATTCGCTCAAAAACGCTGGTGTGCAGCAAACGGTTTAGAAAATGTTGTAACACTTTCTGACCACCGTGACCTTTCATTCGGTGAAGCTTACGGCTTAGTAATGAAAGAACTTCGTTTACTTGCTCGTGCAGTATTCGTAGTAGATAGCAATGACAAAGTAGTTTACGTAGAATACGTAGGCGAAGGTACAAGCCATCCAAACTATGAAGCAGCATTAGAAGCAGCTAAATCTGCAAAGTAATGTGAAGGAAATGACCTCTTATAAAGAGGTCGTTTTTTCTCATATATCGCTGCGTAACGGTGCCGATATATGAGAAAAAACGTTATATCATATATAACTTGAGAGGGAGCTCTTTACAGGAGGTCGCTTTTTCTTTTTGGAAAAAATCACTTTGTGGTATGATATAAGTTATGTGTAAAAGAGAGAAGGAGGAATGTACGTGAGTCAGACAGTGGAAACATTATTTTCTATTTTTGATTCTTCTGCGGTAGTTTTACGTAAAGAATTAGATGTGACATATTTAGAGGCGCTTGTAGAAACAGGTGATAACTTGTTTGAGGGAGCGATTTTACAAGAGGAATTATCCGAATCAGCAATTGAAAGGCTGAATCGTGAATATAGTACGTTTAATGAAGAAACATATAAAGGTGAAGAAATTCGTAAAGCATTTCAGTTAGCCATCTTAAAAGGAATGAAAGAAGGCGTACAAGCCAATCATGAAATGACGCCTGATGCAGTTGGGATGTTCATGAGTTACTTATTCCATAAATTTATGCAAGGTCAAAACGAAATTACAGTTTTAGATCCTGCAATTGGAACAGGAAATTTAATGACTACAGTGTTTAATAGCGCCAAAGAAGGACTAACAATGAGTGGATTTGGTGTAGAAGTGGATGAAGTGCTAATTAAACTTGCTTTAGTAAATGCAAATTTACAAAAGCATGCAATCGAATTCTTCCATCAAGATGGACTAGCACCACTTTATATCGATCCAGTTGATGCAGTCGTTTCAGACTTACCGATTGGTTACTATCCAAACGAAATCGGTGCAAGTGAATATAAATTAAAAGCAGATGAAGGAATGTCGTATGCCCATCACTTATTTATTGAACAAAGTGTGAAACATACGAAAGAGGGCGGGTACTTATTCTTCTTAGTACCAAACTTTATTTTTGAAAGTGACCAGGCACCAAAATTACATGCATTTATTAAAGAAACATGCTTTATTCAAGGGTTATTACAGCTTCCTGTTTCCATGTTTAAAAACGAGAAAAATGCAAAAAGTATATTTGTTCTCCAAAAGAAAGGCTCTAATGTAACAATGCCAAAACAGGCGTTATTAGTGGAGTTGCCTAAATTCTCTAACATGAAGGCGATGGAGAATATTATGGATCAATTAAATACTTGGTTTGCAACACATAAATAAAGCTGGGTATATGTAACAGAGTTAGTGATTTATGTAGTACAGTTTTATATAATATGTCATATTTTTAAATATATACTAGATTTAACTGAATTTTTTTGAAATCTGTAATATATATTTTTTCTTGGTGTTACAATTTTTTCACTTGAAATATATGTCGGACGATGTTTAAATTAAAATCGTGAGTATAAAATTTGCTAATGATGAAACGTTTTCATATTTAGTAAATTTGATTAGATAAAATCGAGCGGTTTGTGGAAACATCCACACAACTACCAAGAGAAAAAGGGGCGAAAGACTAGATGTCAAAAATCATCGCGATTAACGCAGGAAGCTCTTCCTTAAAATTCCAATTATTTGAAATGCCAAGTGAAACAGTATTAACAAAAGGTTTAGTAGAACGTATCGGTTTAGAAGATAGTATCTTCACTATTACTGTAGATGGCGAAAAACAAAAAGAAATTACAAACATTCCAGATCACGCAGTAGCAGTTAATATGCTTCTTAAAAAATTAACTGAAAACGGAATCGTTAAATCTCTAGATGAGATTGGCGGTATCGGTCACCGTGTTGTTCACGGCGGCGAAAAATTTGCTGACTCTGTTTTAATTACTGATGAAGTATTAGCTGATATCGAAGAATTAAGCGATTTAGCACCACTTCATAACCCAGCAAACGTTGTTGGTATTAAAGCATTCAAAGAAGTATTACCAAACGTACCAGCAGTAGCAGTATTCGATACAGCATTCCACCAAACAATGCCGGAATCTGCATTCCTATACAGCTTACCATATGAGTACTATGAAAAATTCGGCATCCGTAAATACGGTTTCCACGGAACTTCTCATAAATATGTAACTGAGCGTGCGGCTGAATTATTAGGTCGTCCAATTGAAAGCTTAAGCTTACTTTCTTGTCACTTAGGTAACGGTGCAAGTATCGCAGCAGTAGAAGGCGGTAAATCTATCGATACTTCTATGGGCTTCACTCCACTTGCTGGTGTAACAATGGGTACACGTTCTGGTAACCTTGACCCTGCGTTAATTCCATACATCATGGAAAAAACAGGCCAAACAGTAGAAGAAGTAGTTAACGTATTAAACAAGAAGAGTGGTATGTTAGGTCTTACTGGTTACTCTAGTGACCTACGTGACATCATTGCGAAAGAAGAAGAAGGCGACCACCGTGCGAAAGTGGCACTTGATGTATTCGTAAGCCGTATCCACAAATACATCGGTTCTTACACAGCTCGTATGAAAGGTGTAGACGCAATCATCTTTACAGCTGGTGTAGGTGAGAACAGTGCGATTATTCGTGAGCGTGTATTAGAAGGCCTTGAGTACATGGGCGTATACTTCGATGTAAAACGTAATAACGTATTCGGTGAAGAAGCATTCATCAGCTTCCCACACTCTCCAGTAAAAATTATCGTAATTCCAACTGACGAAGAAGTTATGATTGCTCGTGACGTATTACGTCTTGGAGATATTGGTTAATATATGAAAAGAAAGACGAGATCCTATAGGATTTCGTCTTTTTTCTTTTGGATGTATTTTAAAACTCCATCCGGATATAGTATTTTTTCTTTCTGAATGAATGCCGTAATAGGAATCCATTTCGCATACGCTACTGTTTGCTCATCTTGTATATTTAATATTTTCATTTCATATAGTGATGTGTCTAATAAACGCAAAGAATATAGTTGAATGATTTCATGACCAATGCCCCCATCTAGATGAAAGACATTTTCTAAACAACCTAAATAATTGATGATTTCTATCTCCGTATGAAGCTCTTCTTTAAACTCCCGAATAACAGTATGTGCTGATTTTTCACCAAGTTCAATGGAACCGCCAAGAGGACGATAATATGTTTCGCCTTCTGTATGATATTCTTGTACGAGAAGGCGATCTTGATGTACAGCAAGACCGAAAGCCTTTGCACGTGGATACATATAGAATCACTCCTTATTTGTTTCGTATAAGGACGATTATAATGTATGGTGTGATAAAAGTATCGTGTATTTAAGTGTGCGGTCTAACTGTAATTCCATCAAATAACTCTTTCCAAAATGCTTCATTGTATTGGTATACATCCATAATAGGACATTTCATAACGCAAGTATGTTGTAATCCCCAATCTTCTTGGGTGATAGTTGGTATATCGGCAGGAATTAGTAATAGGACAGAGAATGTATGTGTAACGATTTGAGATAAAATTTGTTCTAGGGAACATGCTTCTTCATATGTTCCTCCAGTTCGAATAAACAATATGGATTCTGCCGTTTCAATTGTAGTTAGAAAACGATTAATTCGATGTTCATAGTTTAACTTAATTTCTGTATAAGAAGGCCAAGAAGTTGGTGTGTTTACATCTGTTTTAAAGTCATGACAGGAGTCAATTTCATAAAGGTTGTCCCTTAATCTTAATTTGGCATCATCATCCCAAAATGAGATGAAGGATAGATTTTCGAAATTTAAAAAACGGTCAAATCGATTTTGTAATAATAGATTTACTTTCGTTAATGAAGGACTTAGCATAAAATCAATAACGCCAAAAAATGGTGATAATTCTAATTGATATAATGCCCAAGCAGGCCAACAGTTTTGTCCTAAGCTGAATACTGCGTTATAATTTTGTTTTAGATTGGATAGATTCATGTGAAGCATCTCATCCTTTTTGCTATTATTTTATGTCACTCATAAAGGGTATGTGAAAAGAGATATACAAGCATATTTGTAAAGAATAAGCAGAAATATGTTACAATAGAAAAAAATCGAACGAGGTGGTTGTTACGATGCGATCGAAGCGAGAACAAGCCATTTTAGACAATATAAAAGAATGGGAAGCGCAATTAGTTGAGCAAGAAGCGACCGATTTTCAAAAAGTGTTTGATAAATGGTTACATACTACAGTTGCGAAATTACCTGAGAAAAAGCGAAAAGAATTCTTCACGAAAGCAGATGGATGGCTCTTTCATTTGCATGCATTTATTCAAAGTTCACAAGCACAGTTAGATGCACGTAATCGGATTTTAGGAACATCGAGATTATTTGATGAATCGATTGAACAGCTTGAAGATTTGAAAGCATTGTCTATTGATCAGTTAACATACATAGCAGAGCAGCAAACAGCACGTCATCGTCTATATTCATTTGTGCAAGGCGGGGCGACAGGTGCTGGAGGTTTATTATTATTAACGGCGGATTTTCCGGTTATGATCGCGTTAAATGTGAAGGCGGTCCAACTTATTGCAACATCATTTGGGCATGATGTGAACAAGCCTTATGAAATGATGCTTGCGTTAAAGGTGTTTCACGCGTCATTACTACCAGGAAGACTTCAGCAATACGCATGGTACAATTTATTGCAAGAGTTGGAACAAGAAGATTCGTTCTTTTATGAAGGAGACGAAGCAGTGTTACAAACAGCTTCTACTGAAGTTGTGTTAAAACAAATTTTGAAGACATTTTCGATTTATGCTCTTCGTCGTAAATTATTCCAAGGTATTCCGGTAATTGGAATGGCAATTGGATCTACAGTGAATTATCGTTTAACAAGAAATGTTACTGAATTTGCAAATAGATTTTATCAAGTGCGCCATATAGTCGAGAAAGAAAAAAGAGCGTAAAAAAAGCGAGAGGCCGAAGCCTTTCGCTTTTTTAATTTGTTGCATGTTTTTTGGACATTGGAACAGATACTGGCTGCTTTTCTGCTGTTTTTTCTGTTTTTGGATAATAAATTAAATCCAATGTTTTTGCCTGTACGGCAATCGAAAGAATAGTAAAAGCAATTTCAGTCCAATTTAAATAATATAATGAAAGCGCAAGAACAATCGCGTCAAAGACGAAGAAAATTTGCCCAATTGTAAAACGAGTTCGTTTACTTAATACAATTGTTAAAATATCGTCTCCACCGGTTGCACCGCCAAATCGCAATATAAAACCGAGTCCAATACCAGCTAACGCACCGCCAACTACTGCAGCTATAAATAAGTTATTTGATAAATCTACCGTAAATGGAGAATAATTTTCCATAAAGGAATAAAATACTCCGAATGAAATTGAACCTAAGAATGAATAGCCAACCATTTTTTTACCTAAAAATGAAGCACACAGTAAAATAATTGGGATATCCATTAATACAGTTGAAATAGATGGTGAAATATCATAAAAGTTTTGAATGAATAGTGCAATTCCTACAAATCCACCTTCTGTTAAGTGGTTTTGAAAGTGAATATGATATAGCGCTGCTGCTAAAATAAATGAACCGATTAAAACCATAAAAATTTCTTTAATAATTTGCCGACTTTGGATGTTCCTCATCGTTATTCCTTCTTTCCGTAGTTAGTAGTCCTTTTTGTGTTGTAAACTAACTACGAGCTCACATGTAGCTTTCAGTTAGTTTACGAAAAAACTAACTACGCTATATGTCGCTGAAGAAATAACGAATAATCCTCTCGTCCATCAATTCTCCCTACCTTCGTTTTAGTTTAAGTCTTAAAACGACTAAACAAAACGTGGAGTAGGATTCGTCATTTAGCAATCCTGCTCTTCTTTGTTTTGTTTAGTTAGTAACAATTAAGTCCTAAACAAAACGCTATGTGTAAGAAGAGTCTTTTTTTTGCCAAATTATCCTTCGGGCAATCATAATTTCCCCACTCTCGTATTTTTTTCGCTAGACTAAAGTATCTGAGCTGAAAAATACGCTACGTGTATGATTCGTCAATACGATGCCACATGCTCCTTCGAGCGATCATGATATCAAAATCCCTTCCTTCAAGATTTATACTATTATATCATACTTTTAAAAAATGTATGCGGATGGAAACCGACAATAAACGGAGGGAATCTACAAAAAATGTTATGTTTAAATATTTTTGTAGAAAAGCCTAAGTTATTTTGGAGGATTGGACAGTTTGTAAAGGTTTGTCCAATAAGTAAGAAAAAAGGGTTTTATTCAGTTGTATTCTTTTCATCATTTTTATCTTTAAAAAACGCATCCCAACTAATCACACTTAAAAAAGTTAAAGCGATAATAACGAAAGCGCGCATAGGTTTGAGACCTCCTTTTGTACATAGTATATGAAGCATTCGATTCGGAATGTGTCATTTTTTTACAATCCTTAACTATTATGAGAGTATATTAATATAGATAGATGAAGGGGAGAGTGAAGAGATGCTAAAAGACATGTTCAAAAGAAAAGAATTAATATGCATTTCATGTCAGAAAAAAATTCAATATGAAGAAGAGCTTGTTGCTTTTGTAAAGTTGCCGAAAGAAAGAAGTATATTAGTTGGTCCATTTGATGTCTGTTTGGCGAAAACAGCACAAGAGATATATTGTAAATCTTGTTACGACAAAAAAGCATGACCCAAAGTAATTGAGGGGCATGCTTTTTTCATTGGTGTGCTTTCCCCTCAGATACATTTTGAGTGAGTCGATACCAAAGCCAAAGGTCATTAATGATAGAAGCAAGATCGGCAATTTCTGAATTTAGTTTACAAGAAACTTCGAAGTCTTCTTCATTATTTAAATAATGTTGTTTTGTATTAATATAGTGCTCAAGTTCTTTTATACGATCAGGAATTTTCCCGCGAACTTGTTCCCATTTTAGTAAAATAGCATGTTGCATTTTTTCGGGGATTTCTTCCCAGTCTTCTTGTAAATGTGGAATTTCAATTCCTAGATGTTCATCGTATAAGAAATACTTTTCCATAAGTTCACCCCCGTTTTCCTGCTTATATTGTACAGAAAAACAGAAAGAAGTTCGACGAAATTGTTTGAAAAAATTTGAAAATGACTCTTGATACATTTTGTGAAAGGTGGTAAAGTGTGAATTATTATAAGATAAAATGAATATTTATTCTTTAGGGGGATGCAAAATGGAGAAGAAAAAAGTTGTATTAGCATATTCCGGAGGTCTTGATACTTCCGTTGCAATTAAATGGTTACAAGAGAAGAATTATGATATTATCGCGCTTTGTTTAGACTTAGGGGAAGGTAAAGACTTAGCATTTGTAAAAGAAAAGGCACTTTCAGTAGGTGCAATTAAATCATATATGATTGATGTTCAAGAAGAATTTGCAAACGAATATGCATTGATGGCGATGCAAGCACACACATTATACGAAGGGAAATACCCTCTTGTCTCTGCATTATCTCGTCCGCTTATTGCGAAGAAATTAGTGGAAATCGCAGAACAAGAAGGCGCAACTGCAGTTGCACACGGATGTACAGGGAAAGGAAATGACCAAGTTCGTTTTGAAGTTTCTATCCAAGCATTAAATCCTTACTTAGAAGTGATTGCGCCTGTACGTGAATGGAAATGGTCACGTGAAGAAGAAATTGCATATGCAAAAGAAAACGATGTACCAATTCCGATTAATTTAGATAGCCCGTTTTCAATCGATCAAAACTTATGGGGACGCAGCAACGAATGTGGAATTTTAGAAGATCCATGGGCAGCGCCGCCAGAAGATGCATATGAGATGACATTGGCATTAGAAGATACACCGAATAAACCAGAGTTTGTAGAAATCGGATTTGAAGCAGGAGTACCGACTACTTTAAATGGCACTGCATATTCACTTGCAGAATTAATTAAAACGTTAAATGCGCTTGCTGGAAAACACGGCGTTGGACGTATTGATCACGTAGAAAATCGTCTTGTCGGTATTAAATCTCGTGAAGTATACGAATGTCCAGCAGCAATGACGTTAATCACTGCGCATAAAGAGTTGGAAGATTTAACACACGTAAAAGAAGTAGCACATTTTAAACCAGTGATTGAACAGAAAATAACAGAACTTATTTATAATGGTTTATGGTTCTCGCCTTTAAAACAAGCACTTCATGCATTTTTACAAGAAACGCAAAAGAATGTAACAGGTACAGTGCGTGTGAAATTATTTAAAGGTCATGCGATTGTAGAAGGACGTAAATCTGAATACTCTTTATACGATGAAAAATTAGCAACATATACTGCTCAAGATGAATTTAATCATGATGCAGCAGTTGGATTCATTTCATTATTCGGTTTACCGACGAAAGTATACAGCCAAGTGAATCAAAAGAAGGTGGAAGCGTGAGCAAACTTTGGGGCGGACGTTTTACAGAAGAAGCGGAAGCATGGGTTGAAGAGTTTGGAGCATCCATCTCCTTCGATCAACAATTAGTAAATCAAGATATAAACGGGAGTATTGCACACGTAACGATGCTAGCAAAGCAAGGCATCGTGACGAAAGAAGAAGCAGAGAAAATAAAGATAGGTCTTCAATATTTATTAGAAGAAGCGAAACAAAATAAATTACATTTTTCGGTTGAAGCTGAAGATATTCATTTAAATATTGAAAAGATGTTAATTGAAAAAATTGGTGAAGTAGGAGGGAAACTTCATACAGGCCGAAGTCGTAACGATCAAGTGGCGACAGATATGCATTTGTATTTAAAAGAAAAGGTAGAACATATTATAAAAGCTACAAAACAATTGCAAACTGTTCTTGTTCAACAAGCAGAAAATAATATTGAAACCATTATGCCGGGCTATACGCACTTGCAGCGTGCCCAGCCGATTTCATTTGCTCATCATATTCTTGCTTACTTTTGGATGTTAGAGCGTGATGTGAATCGTTATGAAGATTCATTAAAGCGTATTAATATCTCCCCATTAGGAGCAGGAGCGCTAGCTGGGACGACATTCCCGATCGACCGAGAATATAGTGCGGAACTTCTTGGGTTTAATGGAATCTATGAAAATAGTTTAGATGCAGTAAGTGATCGTGATTTCATACTAGAGTTTTTAAGTAATTCATCTATGCTTATGATGCACTTATCACGTTTTTGTGAAGAACTTATTTTATGGAGTAGCCAAGAGTTTCAATTTATTGAAATGAGCGATCAATACGCGACAGGAAGCAGCATTATGCCGCAAAAGAAAAATCCGGATATGGCGGAACTAATCCGTGGGAAAACTGGCAGAGTATACGGTAATTTATTCAGTTTACTTACAGTAATGAAAGGATTACCACTCGCTTACAATAAAGACTTACAAGAAGATAAAGAAGGAATGTTTGATACAGTGAAAACAGTAGAAGGATGCCTTCATATTATGGCGGGCATGCTTGAAACGATGACTGTAAACAAAGAAAAAATGGGGCAAGCTGTGACGCAAGATTTCTCCAACGCAACAGAAATTGCCGACTACTTAGCAAACAAAGGACTACCATTCCGTCAAGCTCATGAAATTGTTGGGAAGTTAGTGCTACATTGCACACAAAAAGGAATTTATTTATTAGATGTCCCGCTTGAAACATATCAAGAAATGAGCTCTTTATTTGAAGAAGATTTGTATGAAGTTCTTTCACCATATGCGGCTGTAAAGCGTCGTAATAGTGCTGGTGGGACAGGGTTTGAACAAATCAAAAACGCTTTGGAGAAGGCGAAGGGGTTAACGAAAGAAGTTATTAAGAATTGAGTTGGGAAGTACGCCAGTCTAGTAAAGTCTGGCGTACTTTATTTTTTACTAGCATTTAAGTTACAACATAGTAAAAAATAACAATTTAGGGGAAGTCTATGAAAAAAATAGTGTTTATCATTGTACTGTTAATTAGCTTAATTGCAAATGCTAAAGTGTTTCTTTTGGACAAATATATGTATGTTGGTGAAAAAGAAAAGCGAGAGGAAGCGATTATCGCAACGATGTGGCATTTGCAAGATAAAGGATATAAAGAAAGTGATATTTTATATATAAAACCGGCCTTTTATAGCAAAATGGATTCATATGGTATGAATGTACAGTTTAAAGATGAACCAAATGAATCATATACATATAGAGTTTTAAAAGATACGAAAACAAATAAACTAACTGTACACCAAGATAGCAATGAGCCTGGTGGTATGGGCGGGAAACATCAAGAGCTTAAATGAAGAAAGAAAACGACTGATGGCATTCGCCTGCAGTCGTTTTTCTTTTAATCATACTTATGTCGATCTTCTGTAATTCGAATATACTCAATATCCATCAAATCACGAAGCAATGCACCATTACTTAGTTCAACGCCATGTTTCTCTTTAAAATGAGTGCGGATTGTATCTAGCATTTCAATTTCTTTTCCGTTCACGTCTAAAATAATGCGTTCAGAATCATCCATATAGCATCCTCCTTTTTTACACATATATATTTTGTCCGTCTATTTCTAAAAAATGTATGTTAACGTAATGTTAGGAAATAAGAAAGGGATGAAAAATGAGACGTATTTATCCCGCATTAACGGGCAGTAAGACCCCGACCTCAAAATTCAGCGAAAGGAAAGAAGTTAGGTGGGGATCAACTGCCCGTAAAAGCCCGATTGGTTCAACTAATAATCAGTGGGGGAGGAACAAAACCCCACTGATTAAAGTTTCACTTTATTTTATAGGGGTAATTTTGTACACGCTAATCGTATTACACGCTGCATTCCCGAATGTCTTTTCATTTAAGGATGTAGAAACAGTAGATGTTGGGATATTTATCTTTATTCTATTTGTAGTAGATTGCTTTATTTCTATATGGCTTTCGAAAAGAAAAGATATACAAGGTAAAAAAGAAATGGAACGGAAAAAGAGAAAACGTTCATTTTGGATGATGACGTACTGTTTGTCTTTAGTGCTTACTGCTGCTTTTTTTAGTGAGCATATTCCATTAGAAAGATTAAATATTGGATTTGGCGCGTTCGTATTCGCATACTATTTTTTTATGCACTTTCTTCCTTATATGAAAGAAAAGCGAGGAGAAGAGGAAAATCCACTTTTAGAAGAAGCGAGAGAACAAGAGCATAAGAGAATAGAAGGGGATATAAAGAAACTTGGAGAACAAAAATGGTATTTAAAATCAAAAATCATATATGTTCTTTGCTTCATTACGCCGCCAATTGGCTATTTGTACGTCTTCTTACTTCGTAAAAAAATGACAGAAGATGCAAAGCAAACGTATTTAACAGTTGCGACAATCATGATGGCATTATGGTCTTTGAAGTTTCTGCCGCCTTATGTATTGGCAATTACCGTTGTTGTCGTAGCATGTCTTGTGTTTATAGTGAAGTTGATAAAATGAAAAACACCAAGCCTATGTGGACTTGGTGTTTTATCTATAAATTAAAGATCACCTTGCTCCTCATCACCACGAACAACAAGGACATCGCATTTCGCATAGCGAATAATATGTTCAGAGACGCTACCGATTAGGAAGCGTTCAACAGCATTTAAACCAGTCGCACCACACATAATTAAATCTACTTTATGGTTTGGAGCGATTTCTTTTGAAATTTTAGATTTAGGATTACCAAATTCTAATACAGTTTCAATTTTTTCAAGACCAGCTTCAAGCGCAGTTTTTTTGTAGTCTTCTAATAAGTCTTCTGCAAATAGATTTGCACGTTCAGCAATTGCACGGCTATAAGCCTCTACTGCTGAGTACGCTTTTACATCAACGATATGAGCGATTGTTAATGTTGCATTGTTGCGCTTTGCGACTTGAATTGCTTTTTTAAAGGCTTTTTCTGCTTCTTTAGAACCATCCACCGCGATTAAAATATTTGTATATGTATTATTCATAGTCAATTCCTCCCAATCTGTTTTATAACTGTTTACAACTTAATTATAAAACAAATTTTGGTAACGTGCTTGCCAGAAACGTTACAGAATTTTGAAAACTCTGTTTCAATTCATTTTAGTTGTAATTGGAGCGAGAACTTGTTACATATGAAGTATAGCAATTTAAAAGGAGGCAGTTTTGTGAGACACGCGCTCATTACAGCCGGTACGAAAGGTTTAGGAAAGCAAGTAACAGAAAAGTTATTGGCTAAAGGATATTCAGTAACAGTAACGTATCATAGCGATATCACGGCTATGGAAAAGTTGAAAGAAACATATAAAAATATGGAAGAGCGTCTACAATTCGTGCAAGCGGATGTCACGAAAAAGGAAGATTTACATAAAATAGTAGAAGAAGCGATAAGCCGTTTTGGCAAAATTGATTTCTTAATTAATAATGCTGGTCCATATGTATTTGAACGAAAAAAGTTAGTTGATTATGAAGAAGATGAATGGAATGAAATGATTCAGGGAAATTTAACAGCGGTATTTCATTTATTAAAACTTGTCGTTCCGGTCATGAGAAAACAGAACTTTGGCCGTATTATTAATTACGGATTTCAAGGGGCGGATAGTGCACCGGGATGGATTTATCGCTCAGCTTTTGCGGCAGCGAAAGTAGGACTTGTTTCATTAACGAAAACAGTTGCTTATGAAGAAGCGGAGTATGGTATTACTGCGAACATGGTATGTCCTGGTGATATTATTGGCGATATGAAAGAGGCAACTATTCAAGAAGCACGTCAGCTAAAAGAGCATAACACACCGATTGGTAGATCTGGAACAGGTGAAGATATTGCAAGAACCATTTCGTTTTTATGTGAGGACGATTCCGATATGATTACCGGTACAATTATCGAAGTGACTGGTGCAGTGGATGTTATTCATAGACATCGATAGAATAAAATATGATGAAGTTTCGAATAATTGGACAGTTTATCCATTGTGCTGATAGGTGCGGATAATACTGTCCTTTAATATAAAATTAAATCTATCGGAAAACTTGTATTATTTTTTTGTCAAATATTGAGATATTATGTTAAAATATAAGAGCGTAGAAAGCGCTTTAAAAAATGATTCAGGGGTCATTTCATAACTCAAGGGGGAACTAATCATGCGTATCGGTATTCCAACAGAAATTAAAAACAATGAAAACCGTGTGGCAATGACGCCAGCGGGAGCAGTACATTTAGTACAAAATGGTCATGAAGTTTTTGTTCAAAAAGGAGCAGGTTTAGGATCTGGCTTTACGGATGAAGAATACGTACAAGCTGGTGCGAAACTTGTAGAAACTGCTGAAGAAGCATGGAATCAAGATATGGTTATGAAGGTAAAAGAGCCAGTAGCAAGTGAATACGGCTATTTCCGTGAAGGTTTAATTTTATTCACATACTTACACTTAGCTCCAGAGCCAGAATTAACGAAAGCATTAATCGATAACAAAGTTGCATCAATCGCATACGAAACAGTACAATTAGACAATCGTTCTTTACCATTACTTGCACCTATGAGTGAAGTAGCTGGTCGTATGTCTGCACAAATCGGTGCACAATTCCTTGAGAAAAACAAAGGCGGTAAAGGTATTTTACTTGCAGGCGTTCCAGGGGTAAAACGCGGCAAAGTAACAATCATCGGCGGTGGTCAAGCTGGTACAAATGCAGCTAAGATTGCAGTAGGTTTAGGTGCAGATGTAACAATCATCGACTTAAGTGCAGAACGTCTTCGTCAATTAGATGATATTTTCGGTAACCAAGTAAAAACATTAATGTCTAATCCATACAACATTGCAGAAGCTGTTAAAGAATCTGACCTTGTTATTGGAGCAGTATTAATTCCAGGTGCAAAAGCGCCAAAACTTGTAACAGAAGAAATGATTCAATCAATGGAACCAGGTTCTGTCGTTGTAGATATCGCGATTGACCAAGGTGGTATTTTCGAAACAACTGACCGTATTACAACTCACGACAACCCAACTTACGAAAAACATGGCGTTGTTCATTATGCAGTTGCTAATATGCCAGGTGCGGTTCCACGTACATCAACTCTTGCATTAACTAACGTAACAGTACCATATGCAGTGCAAATTGCTAACAAAGGCTATAAAGATGCTTGTTTAGGCAACACTGCATTACTAAAAGGTATTAACACATTAGATGGTTATGTAACATTCGAAGCAGTTGCAGAAGCTCACGGCTTACAATACGCTGATGCGAAAGAGCTACTTGAAAAAGCTCCTGCTTTATCATAATAGAAATACATTTGAGACCTTCCTTTTCATAAGGAGGGTCTTTTTTATATGGGGAAATAACATGTGAATAATTGTTATTTATCCCGCATTAACGGGCAGTAAGACCCCCACCCAAAAATTCAGCGGAAGCAAAGAAGTTAGGTGGGGGATCAACTGCCCGTAAAAGCCCGATTGGTTCAACTAATAATCAGTGGGGGGATGAATAACCCCCCCCCACTGATCAAAGTTTCACTTTATTGGTGTAAATCGATTTTTATTGTGATAATTTAGAATTATATAATAAAAAGAGGGGATTGGATGGGGAGTAAAAAGAGGAAGAAAAAGCAGGCAAAGAGACAAAGGTATATAAAGAAAAAACAGGAACAGAACATACCTATTTCAAATAAAGTAGTCCTTATGATAGAAAAAACATTTCGATATATTTGTATGGCTCTGTATATCATTTTGTGTCTTTATTCAGGTGGGGTGTTTTACAGTTTTGATATAACCCCGAATATTATTGAGAATATTTTAGGCTATATCCTTTTCGCAATAGAATTAGTCTTATTCTTTATATTATTTAATAAAGTATGGCCTAGTCATGAAAGTAAAAAAGATAGAAAAAGAAGCAAAAAATCTTCATACGCTTCAAGCTCATCAAGTGGATTCGGTGACTACAGTAGCAGTGATTGTAGTAGCTCAAGTGATGGTGGAGGAGATTGCGGAGGTGGTGGAGATTAAGTTGATTTTTCAGAAGAACGACTAATGAAAGGATGGGACGAAATATGGAAACTGTGAACTTAATAGAATTAACAAAAGACATTCAAGATCAACATAAAAACTTCGTCGTTTCAAATATAAACAGTCATTGTTTACGAATCGCTGTATTTACTGGTGAATATGATTGGCACTATCATTCTAATTCGGATGAATTATTTATTGTGCTAGAGGGAGAATTACTTATTGATTTTGAAGATGGAGAAACAGCGGTTTTAAAGCCAAATGATTCTATTTTAATTCCAGCATGTACGATTCATAGAACGAGAGCATTAAAGAGAACGGTAAATCTTTGTTTTGAACATATAGAGGCTGATACGATTAAAGTGGAGCAATTATGAAAAAATTATCTGTAGCCGATTATAGAAAAGTTCTTCCGGTTTTAGAAGGTAATACAAGAACGACGACGTTTGCTTATGCGGTATGTGATCAAATGATAGATGGTTGAGGTTTTTATAAACGGGCAATTAACAGCAGGATTAATTATTACAGCTAATGGTATCTATTATTTATTTGGTGATACGGATGATCAAAATTATAACGAAGAGTTATTTTCATATTTAAAAACGGCTATTGAAAAAACAGAGAAGAGATTTACACTGTTCACTTCGAGTGAAGAGTGGGAAATGATGATAGAAGAGCGTTTTAGTAATGTACTTCGGAACATCCAGCGAATGAAATTTCAAAGCGTAACCTTTGAAGAGAGCCAACGAGATTTTAACAAAAATACATATGAAGTGAAGCGTATTGATAGAAGAGATATAGAGCGCAGCAGTGAATTTAAAGAGGAGTACTACAAAGAGTATTGGGGATCAAAAGAAACGTTTTTGAACAGTGGTTTTGGATTTTGTATAGAACAAGATGGGATAATTGTAGCTGAATGCGTCTCAATATTTAGCGGGAATGGTTTTGCTGAAATAGATATTGCAACACATGAAGCGCATCAAGGGAAAGGATTAGCTCAAGCTGTTGCAACAAGGTTCATTGAACATTGCATGCAAAATGACATTATACCGAGCTGGGATTGTTATGTAGACAATATTCCTTCGCAAAAATTAGCTAGTAAATTAAGTTTTTATCATCCAATAGAATATAGTTTGTTTGTACGTAAGAAAACGGGGGAATAAAAATGAATGTAGAATTAACAAGATTTAAAGTTAAGCCTGGTAAGAGTCATCGAGTAGATGAATGGATGCAGCTTCTTAATGACAATTTGAAAGAAGTGCTTTTGACATTAAACGACGAAAAAATGTACGTTGAGACAATTTTCCGGGAAATAAGAGATGGAGAAGAGTACTTATATTGGTATTCTGTGCAAGGAGAAGGTGGTATTTTTGTCGAAAATTCGCAGCATGAAATTGATAAAAAGCACTTAGCATTTTGGTATGAATGTATCGATGAAGAAGCACCGTCTATTGATATGAAAACAGAAGTTGTTATGATTCAAGATGTTGTGAAGGAAGCGATGAAATAATAGAATAGTATTTCAGAGAAGCGCATCAAAATGGATGTGCTTTTTATTATGAAACAATTTATAAAAGTTGCATTTGGATGTCTTTAAGTGAAAATAAAGAGAGATACTGAGAATATTTTAGGATAAACTATAAAGTGAAACTTTAATCAGTGTGGGGTTCATCCCCCGTCTAACTTCTTGCTTCCGCTGAATTTTGATGTGAGGTCTTACTGCCCGTTAATGCGGGATAAAGAAATAAAAAACACCAAACCAAAAGACTTACCAATATACGGTATAGTCGTAACAGGAAAAACAGAGGATTTACAAAGTTTACAAGGGTCACCGTATATTAAGGCTGCTGTAAGAGGTGTAACAGTTGAGAAATATTGATTACGAGTAATTAATGTGAATAATCAGAAAATTTATGTTATAATATGGGAAAAGGAGGTTTATATGAGGCAAATACATGGAGCAATTTATATTTACATAACAATGTTTTTCGTGGCGATATCCTATGGGTTGGGGCACGTGTATTCGCATCCTATACTAACTTTTTTAAGTGGAGCATGTATGGCGTTCGCGCTTCTTGTCCACCTTTTCTCAGTTTGGATCGTGAAATTTCAATTAAATATTAGTGAAATAGAAGAAGGCACTTTTTGAGTGGCCTTCTTTTTTAATAATATTTTGGAAGCTCTTGTAGCAATTTTTCAATTTCGAATTCGGTTTCTTCACATATAGAAAGTGTGCGTAGTCTGAAAAATAAGCTACGTAAGAAAGATTTTGTATTTCCATATAGAAACTCGTACGATTCAATAGGTAGTGCTTGTTTTTGGACCGGTAATTGAGCTACTAAGTCACGAAGGGCTAATATGAGTATTTCTTCTTTCAGGCCATTTTGCAGCATTGCGACAATCGGATAAACGAGACGCTCGTCTTCTTCGTATTTATAGTAAATAGAATGGACAAAAACTTTGTTTAACAAAGTTTTTAATATCTCTTCGTAATGTAAAGTTTCTAATTTAGGACTATGAACAAGCGCCTCAAATGTATCGGAAGCATGTGCGATACTATGTGCCCAGCCGTGGTCTTGCACATATCCGCGGAAATCATGTTCATTGTTCATATATAGAATTAATTGATCTTTTACAGTTAAAATATCATTCTGTGATAAGAAATTATGAGTTGTATCTGCATCTATAATGAGCGCAATTAATAAGGTCGTAAATGCACGAGTAAATACAGCATCTTCATCATCTGAATGAATCTTATACAATAAATATTTTTCACCGATGCTTTCTAATAATAGTTTCTGTAATTGTGTGTGTGAAAGGTAGTCCTTCTTGATGAGATGAGAAAAAGTAGAGTAGATGAGTTTGTCCCTTAAATAGCTATCAGTATCGCCAATTTGCTCAAGCATATTGGAACTTAAAGAATCAATGTTAAGTGTGTTATCCAGTATGTAATTATTATTACGAATTTTTTCTAACTGTTGTTGTAACATATAACCCCCCTATTTTAGAAAATTCTGTATTTTTATAATATAATAAGAGGAAGAAATAGACAATAAATAAGTGCATTTGAATGGAGGGGGCATTATGAAGAGAGCATTATTCTTTTTTATTAGTATTTTCTTTTTAGGAAGCTGTTCCATTTCGTATGTTAATTTTTCTAGCGAGAGCAAAAGTTGGACTGGACAATATAAAGGGCATATTAAGGATGACAGTGAAGATGGAATGTTTACGTTTCAATATAAGGGTGGGGATGGAAAGACAGAATTTAAAAACTTAGAGATTGCTATTAATGGAGCCTTTAGTACAATGACACAAACGTCAGAAGTTCATAAAGGAGCAAGGGTTGAAATGAAATCTTCTTGTGTAAGTTGTGCACCTCTATCTAAAGATGAACCGATAGAAGTTGTAATTAAATGGGATGATAAGTATGAGGAGAAGATGGTGCTAAATTTGAAATAGCCTAGAGTAAGGAGTTAAAAATGAATAGGCATATGAAAATTGTTATGTTTTTAAGTGTATTTCTAGTCATATTATCAGCGTGTACTACAAAACAAGTAGAGCAAGTAACGGTAAAAGAAGTCCCTAAAGAAGGGTATATCATATTAAGAAATGACACGGTTTTTTTTGCCGATGATAAAACGTTTGAAACAAAAGTAGAGTTACAAAATTATATAGAACAACAAATGAATAAAGAGCATCCATCACATATTGTCTTGAGCTTTAAGGACAAAGGCGCATGTAAACAGTTAAAAACAGGGGATAAAATAAAAGTATGGTTTTCTCAAATACTTGAAAGTTATCCAGCAAGAATGATTGTAGAGAAATTTGAAATAGTAGAGAAATAAAAAAAGGCAGCATTCACGCTGCCTTTTTATTATTTTACAAATTGTAATTCTTTCGGGAATTTCGTTAAAATTTCTGATCCGTCTTTTGTGATGTAAATATCATCTTCAATACGAACGCCACCTACGTTTGGTACGTAAATACCAGGTTCGATTGTGAAGACCATACCTTCTTTTAATGGAGACTCGTTACCAGCTTTTACATCTGGATATTCGTGTACGCTAATTCCAAGTCCATGACCAAGTCGGTGCGGGAAGAAGTCTCCGTAACCTGCATCTGCGATAACAGAACGAGCAGCGTTATCGATTGCGCCAAGTGTAACACCTGGTTTACATGCTTCAACTGCTTGTAGTTGTCCAGCAAGTACAGTGTTGTAAATGCGAGTTTGCTCTTCAGAAATCTCACCGAATGCTACTGTACGTGTAATATCAGAGCAATAACCTTCAATGATTACACCTAAATCAAATAGTACGAAATCACCGCGCTTCATTTTGTTTGCGCCAGGAATACCGTGTGGAAGAGCAGAGTTTGCACCCGCTAATACCATCGTATCAAATGACATTTTATGTATGCCTTTTGTTTTTAATTCGTGTTCAATAATTGCTAATACTTCTAGCTCGCTGCGGTTTTCTTTAATTGCATTTACACCAACTTCAACAGCGTAGTCCGCCATTTTAGCTGCTTCGCGTAAAATAGAAAGTTCTTTTTCATCTTTAATTAAACGAAGTTCGCGAACTTTCTCCTCAGCTGATTTGAAAGCTGCATTTGGGAATAATTTCGTTAATTCTTCGTAGCGCTCTACGTTTAAATGTTCTTTTTCAATTGCAACTGCATTTGCATTAATGCCGCGGTCTTTAATTGCTTTTGCAATCATATCCCATGGTCTGTCAGTATCAGTAAATCCGATAATTTCATGTGCCCAGCCAGCGTTACGTGCTTGACCTTCTTCCATTTTAGGACAAATTAAAATAGGTTCTTTTTCTTGGAATACAAACATACCAAGTAATCTTTCATGCGGTTCACAGTGGAAGTTCGTCATGTAGAAGACGTTCGGTGTAGAAGTTAAGAACGCAGCTTCTACGTTTTTTTCTTTTAGCCATTGCATTAAATTTTCTAATCTAGCATTCATCGATTGGCACCCCCGAGATATTTAATTACAAATATAACTTTAACTCGGAAGAAAGCGTTATGACAAGTAAATAGATGTTAGAAAAGACAGGGAATTGAAAAATCATGTAGAATAAAAAGTGAGAATGTGAATAGGGGAGGAATGTAATAATGAAAGTATCTTATCATGGACATTCAGTCGTGAAAATTGAGGCGAATGGAAAAGTTATTTTAATTGACCCGTTTTTAACAGGTAATCCGAAAACAGATTTAAAAGCTGAAGATGTAAAAGTGGATGCAATCCTTTTATCGCATGGACACGGTGATCATGTTGGAGATACAGTAGAACTTGCGAAGAAAAATAATGCAGTTGTTGTAGCGCCATTTGAACTAGCAACATTTTTAAGTTGGCAAGGTGTAAATACACATCCGATGCATATTGGTGGTTCACATGAATTTGACTTCGGAAAAGTGAAGTTTACACAAGCATTCCACGGCTCTAGTTATATTGATGAAGCAAATAAGACGATTACATATACAGGTATGCCAGCAGGTATTTTATTTACAGCAGAAGAGAAAACAGTGTACCACGCAGGAGATACTGCACTATTCTCTGATATGAAGTTAATTGGGGAATTGAATAAAGTTGATCTAGCATTTTTACCAATTGGCGATAATTTCACAATGGGACCAGAAGATGCTGTACTAGCGGCAAAATGGATTAATGCGAAAACTGTTGTACCGATGCATTACAATACGTTCCCAGTTATTGAACAAGATCCATATCAATTTGTAGAAAAGCTACAAAATTGTACAGGGAAAGTATTAGAAGCTGGAGAAAGTATTACACTATAGAAAAGAAACCCTTCATTTGAAAAGAAAAGTGAAGGGTTTTTTACGTGTGTAGGACAGCTTTTAATGCTTGTATTTGTTTTGGTGATTCTTTTCTTTTGGTACGTGGTTGTTCAGGTGTTTCATTCAATTCCATTGCAACTTTTTTCCCATCTACGAAAGCTAAAAATACAGCACCTACAACCTCTAAAAGTTTTTTCATCATGTGTTCGCTCCTTTGTTTTATTTCTTGTCTTCATTGTATAGGGAATCAAGTGGGCGAACTATCGAATGAGATGACAAAAGCATTACATTGTTGTCATAGAATGACTGGTGGAATGTAAGAGTCATTTTGTTATAAAAAAAATAGTACAGGTATGCAAAGAGAGAGTGTAACAGTTTTGAAAATATAGTATACTGAAAGTACAACACATGAAGAATTTAGGGAAAAGAAAGTATGGTGAAACCATTTGGCTACCAAGCATAACCAAATTTTAGAACATATTAATAGCCTGCCAGTAGGCCATAAAATTTCTGTAAGACAAATTGCGAAAGATTTGAGTGTAAGTGAAGGGACAGCTTACCGTGCAATTAAAGATGCAGAAAATAAAGGATATGTTAGTACAATTGAACGTGTCGGAACAATTCGAATTGAACAAAAGAAGAAAGAGAATATCGAAAAACTGACATATGCAGAAGTCGTTAACATTGTCGACGGTCAAGTACTTGGGGGCAGAGAAGGACTACATAAAACATTAAATAAATTCGTAATCGGAGCTATGAAATTAGAAGCGATGATGCGCTATACAGAAGCTGGGAATTTACTCATTATTGGTAACCGTACGAATGCACATCAATTAGCGCTAGAAACTGGAGCCGCTGTATTAATTACGGGCGGATTTGATACGGAAGATCATGTGAAGAAATTAGCAGATGAATTAAAGCTGCCGATTATTTCAAGTAGCTACGATACATTTACGGTCGCAACGTTAATTAACCGTGCAATTTATGATCAACTGATTAAGAAAGAAATTGTACTTGTTGAGGATATTTTAACACCAATTGAAGAAACGTTATATTTAAAGCCGCATGATACAGTACAGCAATGGCATGCATATAATGAAGAGACAATGCACGGAAGATATCCAATTGTCGATGAAAATAAAAAAGTGCTAGGAATCGTAACTTCAAAAGACATGATCGGTGTAGCGAAAGAAACACCAATTGATAAAGTAATGACAAAACACCCAATTACAGTGAATGGTAAAATGTCTGTCGCAGCTGCGGCACGTATGATGGTGTGGGAAGGAATTGAATTACTTCCTGTCGTTGAGGAAGGAAATAAACTGCAAGGTATTATTAGCCGTCAAGATGTACTTCAGGCACTGCAAATGATTCAACGTCAGCCACAAGTTGGAGAAACAATTGATGATATTGTAACGAATCAATTTATGACGCCAAAAGAAGCGAAAAATGAGCATCTATATCAATTTTCAGTGACGCCGCAAATGACGAACTCAATCGGAACGTTATCGTACGGTGTATTTGCAACAATTGTGACAGAAGCGACAAATCGCGTCATTCGTGCGCAAAAGAAAAGCGATTTAATTGTTGAAAACTTAACGATTTATTTCGTAAAACCAGTTCAAATTGATAATGTTGTATCCGTTCATCCGAAAGTATTAGAAATTGGACGTAAATTTGGTAAGGTCGATGTAGAGGTGCATCATGATGGTAATGTCGTTGGAAAAGCATTACTTATGGTGCAGTTAATCGATAAATAAAAAGATGGAACAAATCGTTTTGATTTGTTCCATCTTTTTTGTTGTTTTAAATTTGAAAGGCATGATTTTAGATGGAGTGGAAAAGCTAGTGGGAAAGTAATGTGACAAAAGACAGAATAGTAATTCAATTTTGTTGTATATTGTGTTATGATTATATTGTAAGAAAATGGATTTTTGGAAGGTGGTATACATTATGTCATCAACAGTACTCTTTTTTGGTAGTATCGCACTATTTTACTTCCTTGTAATGATACCGATCCAATATTTATATTTACAAGGTTTACGTGAAAAAAAGGAAAAGACAGGATTATCTCAGCGAGAGCTATATGAAAAAATGTCTTTTGGAGAAGAACAATTACATTTTCACGTACAAGGTAACCCATTTAATATACCATCTGCGTTTGTTGCATATATGATTTTGAAAGTTAAGGGACGTAAAAAAGCATCACAATATTGATGCTTTTTTTATGTTGCTTCATAGACTTCGGCTTCTTTAACTGCTAATGGTAAGAAGTGTTTGTATTGGCGAAATCCATTAAATACACTTGCACTACCAAATAGAACGAATAAAACACCAACAATAATACGGGCGGTTGAAAGTTCTAAAAAGAATTGGTTTACCCCGAAAAATAAAACGAATGAACCGAGTGCCATTGCGGATTTTCCTGAGAGCCAACCTTTTTCCATTGGGCGGTTTGTACGAAAGTATTTTGTTTTGTAAAAGAGGTACAACATAAATGAGACGATAATACAGAAGACTAATACTGGCATAATGAACACTCCCATCGCTTTGTGAAAAATAATAGAAAAGAAAAAAGAAATATCTAAACTTTCTAACTTTTATTATAAAGCAATTGTTCGCATGTATGAAATACTTTCCGTTATAATGGAGGATAAAGTGAAGAAGTTGATTAAAAAGGAGATTATACATATGCATGAGCAAATTTTAGGAGCAATTAAAGAGTTTGATACAATTATTATTCATCGCCACGTGCGTCCGGATCCAGATGCATTAGGTTCACAGGGTGGTCTTGGTACAATTCTACAAGAATCGTTTCCAGAGAAAAATATTTATACGGTTGGGTACAATGAACCGTCACTAGCATACTTACGAGTAATGGATGATATTGAAGATAGTGTATACGAAAATGCGCTTGTTATTGTTTGTGATACTGCGAATCAAGAACGTGTTGACGATCAACGCTATACAAAAGGGAAGATGTTAATTAAAATTGATCATCATCCAAATGAAGATCCATATGGAGATATTACATGGGTAGATACGACAGCGAGTTCTACAAGTGAAATGATTTACGAGTTTTACACGTATGGAAAAGATAAAGGATTAAAAATAACAAAAGAAGCAGCTCGTCTTATTTTAGCGGGAATTGTTGGAGATACAGGTCGTTTCTTATTCCCAAATACGACAGCAAAAACACTTCGTTACGTAAGTGAGCTTGTTGACATGGGTGTGAAATTCACAGATTTATACAATGAAATGTATAAGACAAAAGAAAAAATTGCTCGTTTAAACGGTTATATTTTACAGAACTTTACGATGGTAGAAGGAGGAGCAGCTTACATTAAATTAACGAAAGAAGTATTAGAAGAATTTGATGTACTTCCTTCTGAAGCATCTGGTGTTGTTGGAGCGCTTGGCAATATTGACGGATTAAAGGCGTGGGTTCTATTTTTAGAGGAAGACGACGTAATTCGTGTTCGTCTTCGTTCAAAAGGACCAGTTATAAACAAATTGGCAATGCAATATAACGGCGGAGGACATCCGATGGCTTCTGGTGCCAAGGCATCTTCTTGGGAAGAAGCGGATCGTCTTTTTGCTGATTTACGTGAGATTTGTAAATAAGAGATTATATGTTAGAACGAAAAGAAGGAGCGGCGCTAAAGCCCTCCTTCTTTATTTTTCTTTCTCTATAGTAATGCTAATTTCAAGCACTGTATCAAAAGATATTGTATCGACTTTAAAACGGTATAGTCGATCGTAATGTTTGTACGTTTTGTTTTCGATTACCTTTTTGAGTAGGTCTTTATTTTTTGCGATACTTTGAATGTTTTTCGTTAAAAGATGCTGGAGGTCATTATGGATAGATGTAGTCATATTTTCGAGTGTAAGATTGTCTAAATCGTATTTTTCTCGATTGATAAGTTTTATTTTAATTTCTTGAATGGTTAAGAGCCGTTTATTTTCAGTGTTCAATTTTTCTTGATCTTCGAGAAGGACGTGGAGCTTTGCTTCTTGTTTTTCTATAATTTCTCTTTGTTCTGCTATTTTACTAGCTTGTTCTTCTTGAAAAACACCGTATATGTACAAAAAAATAAACCAGCTCAACACGCCTCCAACAGCAGCACCAGCTAATACTAAGTACCATCTTTTTGCTGTATTGGCACTTGGTACTCTCATACATGTTCCTGCGTTAGCCATTTAATAATAATGAGACCTGTTTGCATACCACCAGTTGCGAAAAAAATAAGGAGAATTTGTTTTACGATATCTTTCATATCTCCGCCAAAGAAACTTCTTTCAAAGCTATAAAAGGTATCGAATGTTCCGCCGATTGCTGCAACGAGTGCCCAAATTCTTAAATTTTGGGCGAATTGATTAATGTAAGTTAGAGCCGGTTTTCCGATAAGAAACGCACCAAATCCACCAATTAATGAACCGCCAAGTATAACCCCAAAGGCAATAAAATAACTAATAATAAGCAGAGAGAAAAAAGTATGTTCTCTTACATCCATCGTCATTCCCCTTTCTTCTTCATATATATGGACAAAGTATAAGAAGTATGTTTTGATTTCCGCTTTCCTCATCACCTATAATAAAAGTAGTCAAATAGGTAAAGAGAGGGTACAACAGTGAAGTTTGTGCATTTACAATGTCAAACCGTTTTTAGTTTATTAAAAAGTGCTTGTAAAATTGATGAGCTTGTAGTCAGGGCGAAAGAACTTGGTTTTTCATCGCTGGCTATTACGGATGAAAATGTTATGTATGGCGTTATTCCGTTTTATAAAGCATGTAAGAAACATGGTATACAGCCTGTTATTGGATTAACCGCTTCTATTTTTAGTGAAGAAGAAGAAAGGTCTTATCCGCTTGTATTACTTGCTGAGAATGAAATAGGCTACCAAAATTTATTAAAGATTTCTAGCAGTATTATGACAAAGTCCAAAGAAGGTATTCCTAAGAAGTGGCTTGCGCATTATGCGAAAGGATTAATTGCTATTTCACCAGGTAAAGATGGCGAAATTGAGCAATTATTACTAGAAGACAATGAGAGTCAGGCTGAAGAAGTAGCTCGCACATATCAAAATATGTTCGGCCATTTTTATATGAGTTTGCAGCATCATGCGATTCAAGATGAGTTGCTTTTACAAGAGAAACTACCTGAATTTATTAGTAGGGTTAATATTCCAGTCGTTGCAACAAACGATGTGCGCTATATCAATCAAAGTGACGCACTTGTTCACGAATGTTTACTATCTGTTGAAAGTGGAACGAAAATGACTGATCCAGATAGGCCGAGGCTGAAAACAGATCAATATTATTTAAAGTCATCGGATGAAATGGAAGCACTATTTTCCCATGCGCCGGAAGCAATCCAAAATACAATGAAAATTGCAGAGCGTTGCCAAGTAGAAATACCGTTCCATGTAAATCAACTTCCGAAGTTTCCTGTTTCGTCTAATGAAACGAGTGATATATACTTGCGTCGTGTTTGTGAAGAAGGTTTGCGGAAACGATATGGTGCGCCGAAAGAAGTGCATATAAAGCGTTTAAATCATGAATTAAATGTTATTTCTCGTATGGGATTTAGTGATTATTTCCTCATCGTATGGGATTTTATGAAGTATGCACATGAAAATCATATTTTAACAGGACCAGGTCGTGGATCGGCAGCTGGTTCACTCGTCTCATACGTATTAGAAATTACAGATATTGATCCGATTGAATACGATCTATTATTTGAAAGGTTTTTAAATCCTGAACGTGTGACGCTTCCCGATATTGATATTGATTTTCCAGACGTAAGACGTGATGAGATGATTCGCTATGTGAAAGATAAATACGGTCAGCTCCGTGTTGCGCAAATTGTAACGTTTGGTACGCTTGCAGCAAAAGCGGCAATTAGAGACATTGCCCGCGTAATGGGGCTTCCGCCGCGAGATATTGATATATTTTCAAAACTTATCCCATCAAAGCTTGGTATAACGTTAAAAGATGCATATGAAGAATCACAATCACTTCGTGAGTTTATACAAGGGAATCTTCTGCATGAGCGTGTGTTTGAAATCGCAAAACGTGTAGAAGGTTTACCACGTCATACGTCTATTCATGCGGCTGGCGTTATTATGAGTCAAGAACCGCTAACAGGCAGTGTAGCAATTCAAGAAGGACATAACGATGTTTATGTTACGCAATATCCAGCCGATGCACTAGAAGAACTTGGGTTGCTTAAGATGGACTTTTTAGGACTGCGTAATTTAACGTTACTTGAAAATATTATAAAATTTATCGCGAATAAAACAGGGAAAGAAATTGATATAAGAAACTTACCTCTTCAAGATGAAAAGACGTTCCAATTATTAGGGAGAGGGGATACAACAGGTGTATTCCAGCTTGAATCAGGTGGTATGCGAAATGTACTTCGCGGGTTAAAACCGAATGAGTTTGAAGATATCGTAGCTGTTAACTCATTATACAGACCGGGACCGATGGAACAGATACCGACCTTTATTGAATCGAAACATGGAAAAAGAAAAATTGAATATTTACATCCGGATTTAAAGCCAATTTTAGAAAGAACATACGGCGTCATTGTATACCAAGAACAAATTATGCAAATTGCATCGAAGTTAGCAGGGTTTTCGCTCGGTGAAGCAGATTTACTGCGCCGTGCAGTGAGTAAAAAAAATCGTGATATTTTAGATCAGGAACGTAAGCATTTTGTCCAAGGTTGTTTGCAAAATGGTTACGATGAGACGTCTGCTGAGAAAATTTACGATTTAATTGTAAGATTTGCGAATTACGGTTTTAACCGAAGTCACGCTGTAGCTTACAGTATGATCGGATATCAGCTTGCCTACTTAAAAGCGAACTATACGCTGGAATTTATGACGGCACTATTATCAAGTGCAATTGGAAATGAAGATAAAATTGTACAGTATATACGAGAAACGAAGCGAAAAGGTTTTCATGTTTTGCCGCCGTCTCTTCAAAAAAGTGGTTACAACTTCCAAATAGAGGGGAATGCGATACGTTACAGTTTACTTTCGATTCGAAATATTGGAATGGCTACAGTGACGGCATTATTAGAAGAACGAGAGAAAAGAATGTTCGAAGATTTATTTGAATTTTGTCTCCGTATGCCATCAAAGTTTGTAACAGAGCGCAATTTAGAAGCTTTCGTCTGGTCGGGATGTTTTGATGATTTTGGTGTTTCGAGAACAAATTTATGGAAAAGTCTTAAAGGGGCGTTGGAGTACGCAAATCTCGCGCGTGATTTAGGAGATGCTGTTCCAAAATCAAAATACGTACAAGGAGAAGAGCTATCTTTTATTGAACAACTAAATAAAGAGAAAGAAGCACTTGGCTTTTATTTATCAAGTTATCCGACTGCGCAGTATGTAAAGTTAGCAAAAGAATTAGAAATTCCATCTCTCGCTCAGGCGATGCGACATAAGAAAAAAGTACAAAGAGCCATTGTGTATATAACAAGTGTGAGAGTGATTCGTACGAAAAAGTTTCAAAAGATGGCATTTATTACATTCTGTGATCAAAATGATGAAATGGAAGCGGTCCTCTTCCCGGAAACGTATATACATTTCTCGGATAAGTTACAAGAAGGAGCAATTGTTTTAGTTGACGGTACGATTGAGCTAAGAAATCATAAGCTGCAGTGGATTGTAAATGGACTATATCCGCTAGAGGAAATGGATGTGTATGAAGAAAAGAAAGATGCATCTGTTTACGTGAAATTGCCGTCTCAGTATGAGAAAAAGCTTTTAAATCAGGTTACGAAAATATTGTTCGACTATTCAGGTTTTGCGAAAGTACTAATTTATTATGAAAAGGAACATAAAATGGTACAATTATCTCGAAGTTTATCGATTCATCCAAGTGAAGAATGTTTAGGAGCACTTCGTGAAATTGTCGGGGAAGAAAATGTAGTTGTGAAAATATAATGGACAATTTCCCTACACTTCGATTATTATAGTAGTAGTGTTCGTGGTCAGACCACTTGGAGAAATTGATATCAGCAAGAATAATTTGAGGAGAGTGGATAGTTTGTCAACACTTCGTGAAGAAGCACTTCACATGCATAAAGTGCATCAAGGAAAATTAGAAACTGTATCAAAAGTAAAAGTAGAAAATGCAAAAGATTTAAGTCTTGCATATTCTCCAGGGGTTGCAGAACCTTGTAAAGAAATTTATGACGATAAAAGTAAGGTATATGAATATACGATGAAGGGAAATATGGTAGCAGTTGTTACAGATGGAACAGCTGTACTTGGTCTTGGTAACATTGGACCTGAAGCATCTCTTCCAGTAATGGAAGGTAAAGCTGTATTATTCAAGAGCTTTGCTGGTGTAGATGCATTCCCAATTGCCTTAAATACAAACGATGTAGATAAAATTGTTGAAACTGTAAAATTAATGGAGCCAACTTTTGGCGGCGTTAACTTAGAAGATATCGCAGCACCAAACTGCTTCATTATTGAAGAGCGTTTGAAAAAAGAAACAAATATTCCTATCTTCCATGATGATCAACACGGAACAGCTATCGTAACAGTAGCAGGTCTTGTAAATGCACTGAAATTAGTTGGAAAGAAAATGTCTGACATTAAAGTTGTCGCAAATGGCGCAGGTGCAGCAGGTATTGCAATTATTAAACTTTTATATCGCTATGGTGTACGCGACATTATTATGTGTGACCGTAAAGGGGCAATCTATGATGGTCGTCCTACAGGTATGAATCCGGTGAAGGATGAAGTTGCAAAATATACAAATAAGAATCGTATAGAAGGTTCTTTAGCTGATGTTGTACAAGGTGCGGACGTATTCATTGGTGTATCTGCAGAAGGTGCATTAACAGAAGAGATGGTTCGTACAATGAATGACGATGCGATTATTTTTGCAATGGCGAATCCAGTTCCAGAAATTATGCCAGAATTGGCAAAAGCAGCGGGCGCAGCTGTTGTTGGAACAGGTCGTTCTGACTTCCCGAATCAAGTAAATAATGTACTGGCGTTCCCTGGTATTTTCCGCGGTGCACTTGACGTACATGCGACACAAATTAACGAAGAAATGAAGATGGCAGCTGTACAGGCTATTGCTGAGCTTGTAGCAGAAGATGAGTTAAATGCAGACTATATCATTCCGGCACCATTTGACGCGCGTGTAGCGCCTCAAGTAGCGTCTTACGTTGCAAAAGCAGCAATGGAGACAGGAGTAGCTCGCCGTCAAGTAGATCCAAATGAGATCGCTGAAAAAACAAAACAATTAGCGCTGATTGGTAAAGAATAAGCGAGGAATTTCCATTGACATCATCAAATACAAAAGTATATCTCGAAATTGTAAAAAAAATCCGTTCCATTATGGAAGAGGATGGATTGGTAGCGGGGGATCGTTTGCCGTCTGAGCGTGAGTTAAGTTCACGCTTAAACGTAGGACGTTCCTCTGTAAGAGAAGCATTGCGTGCTTTAGAACTGGTAGGATTGATTGAAACGAGACGTGGTGAAGGGACGTTTATTCGAAACTTTTATGATAACGGTCTTGTACAATTAATTGCTCCGTTCTTATTGCAAGATGAGAAAACAATTCGTGATTTATTACAAACAAAACGATTACTTGAGAAAGATATGATTCGAATTGTATGTAATTTACCGAAAGAAACGTTTTCTAAAGTACTAAGTAGATTACACCAAGTACTTGAAGAAAATGAAAGCTCAATCCCAACGCTTCATCAAACGTTCTTTAAAACACTTATTGAACAAGTCGATAATTATTTACTATATCGCATTTGGATGATCGTAAATGATTACGTAGCAACTCTTTCTTGTAAAGTTTCAAGAGATACTATCGATATGTATAGAAAGCTTTATGCTACTTTGGAAGAAAAACAAGAAAATGATGCACTAAAAATTTACGATGAATTAGTAGAGAATATACAGTTTCACTCGTAATGTATAAAATTTGTCGAAATGACCATGACACGTTATGACAAACATTCTACCGCGTAGCGGTTAAAGTTAAACGTAAAGAGTGAGGTTATTAGACAGATTGAGAAGATAAGGCTAACATCAAACTTTGGTGTTAGCCCCATTTTCTTCTTACGCTAACCTTAGCTCTCAACGAAGGGGGTCAAATTGTGCTAAGAGATTTATTCGTGAAAAAGAAAAAGTACGCTGCAATACCTTCAGAACAAGTACGAAAAGATGTGCCAGATGGCGTTATGACAAAATGTCCGGAATGTAAAAAAATCATGTATACGAAAGAACTTCTAAAAAATTTAAAAGTATGTGTGAATTGTGGATATCATCATCCTATGAATGCATGGGAACGTCTTGATAGTATATTGGACGAAGGGTCATTCCGTGAGTATGACAAAGAAATGGTTTCATTAAATCCACTCGAGTTTCCGGGTTATGAAGAGAAACTAGAGAGCGATCGTAAGAAGACTGAATTGAACGAAGCGGTTGTAACTGGTGAAGGAACAATTGATGACATGCTTGTTGTTGTTGCAGTAATGGATTCTCGTTTTCGAATGGGGAGCATGGGCTCTGTAGTAGGAGAAAAAATCGCCCGTGCGGTTGAAAAGGCGTACGACTTACAAGTTCCATTTATTATCTTTACTGCTTCGGGTGGTGCCCGTATGCAAGAAGGTATATTAAGTTTAATGCAAATGGCAAAAACAAGCGTAGCTTTGAAAAAGCATAGTAATGCAGGAGGATTATTTATTTCTGTTATGACTCACCCAACGACGGGCGGGGTTTCAGCGAGTTTCGCTTCACTTGGTGATTATAATCTTGCAGAACCAGGTGCACTTATCGGATTTGCTGGTAGACGTGTAATTGAACAAACGGTGCGTGAGAAACTACCGGAAGATTTCCAAACGGCAGAATTCTTACTAGATCATGGTCAATTAGATGCGGTGGTGCATCGTGATGATATGAGAGAATCGCTTCGCAAGATTTTAGAAGTTCATCAAGGAGGGGAAATGGCTGTATGGCAGAGCTAGAATTTGAAAAACCAGTTGTTGAGCTAAGAAATAAGATTCGTGAACTGAAAGACTATACGAAAAACAGCCAGATGGACTTCAGTGAGGAGATTCGTATTTTGGAAGAAAAGCTAGAAAATTTAGAGGAAGATATATACGGCAATCTAAAAGTATGGGACCGTGTTCAAATTGCTCGTCATGCAGAACGACCGACAACGCTCGATTATATTGAGCACTTATTTACTGATTTTTTCGAATGTCATGGAGATCGTCTATTTGGCGATGATGCAGCGATTGTCGGCGGCATTGCGAAATATAAAGGGATGCCTGTAACTGTAATTGGGCATCAGCGCGGAAAAGATACGAAAGAAAATATTCGCCGTAACTTTGGAATGCCTCATCCGGAAGGATATCGAAAAGCACTGCGTCTCATGAAACAAGCGGAAAAGTTTAATCGTCCTATTATCTGTTTCATCGATACGAAGGGAGCTTATCCTGGTAAAGCAGCTGAAGAACGTGGACAAAGTGAAGCTATTGCCCGCAATCTATTTGAGATGGCAGGTTTAACGGTACCAGTTATTTGTATCGTTATCGGTGAAGGCGGTAGTGGTGGTGCGCTAGGTCTTGGAGTAGGAGATTATATTCATATGCTAGAAAATTCCACTTATTCTGTTATTACACCAGAGGGTGCAGCGGCAATTCTTTGGAAAGATGCAGGAAAAGCGAAGGAAGCTGCAGAAGCAATGAAAATTACAGCAGCAGATTTGAAAGAATTAGGTGTAATTGATGAAATTATTCCAGAGGCAAAAGGTGGAGCTCACCGTAATCTTTTGAAACAGTCAGAAAATATAGACTTAATGATTAGAAAAACTTTTGAACAATTAAACGGAATTTCGAAAGATGAATTAATCGAAAAACGTTATGAAAAATATATGAAAATTGGGCAAGTTTCGTTTTCAAACGCTTCCATTGGGATAAAATAAGAAAAGCGTGCGTTCCTCTTCGCGAATGCACGTTTTTATTATGAAAAGACACATCTTCTCCATTGTGTTTTTATATTTTTTCGTGTTATTTTATTATAAGGCAAATAATCTTTATGAGGTGAGTACAAATGAAACGTATTGGTGTATTAACAAGTGGTGGAGATTCACCTGGTATGAATGCTGCCATTCGTGCAGTTGTTCGTAAAGCGATTTTCCATGATATTGAAGTATATGGTATTTACCATGGATACGCTGGATTAATTTCTGGTCACATTGAAAAATTAGAACTTGGTTCTGTTGGCGATATTATCCACCGCGGTGGTACGAAATTATATACAGCAAGATGTCCTGAGTTTAAAGACCCAGAAGTACGACTAAAAGGTATCGAGCAATTAAAGAAACATGGTATCGAAGGACTTGTTGTTATTGGTGGAGATGGCTCTTACCAAGGTGCTAAAAAATTAACTGAACAAGGATTCCCATGTGTTGGTGTACCAGGTACAATCGACAATGATATTCCTGGAACAGACTTCACAATTGGTTTCGATACAGCTCTAAATACTGTTATTGATGCAATTGATAAAATCCGTGACACAGCTACATCTCATGAACGTACATATGTTATTGAAGTAATGGGACGTCATGCTGGAGATATCGCATTATGGGCTGGTTTAGCTGATGGTGCAGAAACGATTTTAATTCCAGAAGAAGAGTATGACATGGATGATGTAATCGCTCGTCTAAAACGTGGTAGCGAACGTGGTAAAAAACACAGTATTATCATTGTAGCTGAAGGTGTTGGAAGTGCAATTGACATCGGTAAGCACATTGAAGAAGCAACAAACTTTGATACTCGTGTAACTGTATTAGGTCACGTACAACGTGGTGGATCACCAAGTGCACAAGACCGTGTATTAGCAAGTCGTCTTGGTGCAAGAGCAGTTGAGTTGTTAATTGCTGGTAAAGGTGGACGTTGTGTAGGTATTCAAGATAATAAACTTGTTGATCATGACATTATCGAGGCGTTAGCTCAAAAGCATACAATCGATAAAGATATGTATCAATTATCTAAAGAATTATCCATCTAATCGGCGTAATGTCGGATATTTGGGAACGGTTTCATAATTTTCGGAGGTGCAATATGCGTAAAACTAAAATTGTATGTACTATAGGTCCTGCTAGTGAAAGTATTGAGAAATTAGAACAATTAATGGAAGCGGGTATGAACGTTGCTCGTTTAAACTTCTCTCATGGTAGCCATGAAGAGCACGGCGCTCGTATTAAAAACATTCGTGAAGCTTCAAAGAAAACTGGTAAAACAGTTGGTATCTTACTTGATACAAAAGGTCCAGAAATCCGTACTCACGACTTCGTAGACGGACAAGCTGAGCTTGTAACAGGTGCAGAAGTAGTTCTTTCTACTGAGCAAGTATTAGGTACTGCAGAGAAGTTCTCTGTATCTTATGCTGGTCTTTATGATGATGTGGACCCAGGTTCTCGCATTCTAATCGATGACGGTCTTATCGAACTAGAAGTAATCGAAAAAGCTGACGGAAATATCCGTACAAAAGTTCTTAACAGTGGAACTGTAAAAAATAAAAAAGGTGTTAACGTACCAAACGTAAGCATTAAGCTTCCTGGTATCACTGAAAAAGACGTAAAAGATATCATCTTCGGTATCGAGCAAAAAGTTGATTTCATCGCAGCTTCATTCGTACGTAAAGCGTCTGACGTATTAGAAATCCGTGAATTATTAGAAGAGCATGGCGCTCAATACATCCAAATCGTACCGAAAATCGAAAACCAAGAAGGTATCGACAATATCGATTCAATCTTAGAAGTTTCTGACGGTTTAATGGTAGCTCGTGGTGATATGGGTGTAGAAATTCCACCAGAAGAAGTACCATTAGTACAAAAACGTCTAATCAAAAAATGTAACGTGTTAGGTAAACCAGTTATTACTGCGACACAAATGTTAGATTCTATGCAACGTAACCCACGTCCAACTCGTGCGGAAGCAAGTGACGTAGCTAACGCAATCTTCGATGGTACAGATGCAATCATGCTTTCAGGTGAAACAGCTGCTGGTCAATACCCAGTAGAAGCAGTAACAATGATGGCTAACATTGCAGTACGTGTTGAAAAATCATTACAATACGAAGATATGTTCAAAAAACGTATTAAAGAGTTCACTCCAACAATTACAGATGCAATTAGCCAATCTGTTGCGCATACAGCACTTGCTCTTGATGTAGCTGCAATCGTAGCTCCAACAGAAAGTGGACATACTGCGAAAATGATCTCTAAATACCGTCCAAAATCTCCAATCGTAGCTGTAACATCTGACGAGCAAGTAGGGCGTCGTCTTGCACTTGTTTGGGGTGTACAAGCATTTATGGCTGAGAAGCGCGCAGCTTCAACTGACGAAATGTTAGATACAGCAATTCAAACAGGTATGGATGCAGGTCTAATCGGCCTTGGAGATACTGTAGTAATTACTGCTGGTGTTCCAGTTGCTGAAACTGGTACAACAAACTTAATGAAAATCCACGTTGTTGGTGAAGAAGTTGCTAAAGGACAAGGAATCGGTCGTAAAGCTGCGAAAGGTAAAGTAGTTGTAGCAAAAACAGCTGCTGAAGCTGTAGCGAACGTAAACGAAGGTGATATCCTTGTTACAACAAGTACTGATAAAGATATGATTCCTGCAATCGAAAAAGCTGCTGCTTTAGTTGTAGAAGAAGGTGGCTTAACAAGCCATGCTGCTGTTGTAGGCGTATCAATCGGTATTCCTGTTATCGTTGGTGTAAACGGCGTAACAGCAACTTTAAAAAATGGCCAAGAAGTAACAGTTGATGCAGCACGCGGAATTGTTTATAATGGACATGCGGAAGTGCTATAAGTAATACGGAGAGAAGGATCGGAGTCCTTCTCTTTTTTTTACACAAAAACGAGATAGAATTAGCTTAAAATGCCTAGAATTGCTTTTAAAAGCTGTTTGTTATGGGTTTTAATATGAAAGGGTATTATATTTCATATGATGTATATAGGCGTTGTGAGGGCGTTAAAAGTGAGTTGTGAGAGAGGTGTAGAACTATGAAGTGGTTACTATTCTTGTTTATTTTAATACCGGCGATTGAGATTATGGTCTTAATCGGATCAAGTCATGTAATAGGTTTATGGTCTACGTTCGCTATGATTGTATTTACAGGTGTTGTAGGTGTGTATTTGGCGAAAAGACAAGGATTTAAAGTGCTTGGAGAGATTCAATCTAAGTTGAATAGAGGGGAAATGCCAGGTGAGGCAGTGCTAGATGGCATTTTTGTATTTGTAGGAGGTATTCTCTTAGTGCTTCCTGGTTATGTGACAGATGTGCTAGGGTTTATCTGCGTGATCCCTGTTACGAGAGCTTTATTGAAGCCGCTTGTTATGAAGTGGATGGAATGGAAGTTTAGAAAGAACTCTACTATTATCATTCAGAAGTAGCACTTAGATTATAACGATCTAAGTGCTATTTTTTTGTCTTGTAAGAGGAGAGGGCCGCTTTGCTTTACCGCGTTATTTGTAGGGTGTGGAATTTCTATCTCAAAGCTGGGATGCTCGTAAGTGTTTGATGTGGGGGGATGAACAAAACGTCTGCTTATTATATTTGCTATATAATTTTCGTTTGAACTCTTGTTGTGCTTCGATTAAACATGTGATTTTTTAATGCTATTAATTTGGATGAATAAGATGGTGCGAAATGCAGCTAAATTAAAGTTTTGCTTTCGTATATAAAGGAGCGATTGGTGTAAAGAATTCATGTAAAAGGTGGGAATTGTTAGTTGGAGTCTTATTTTATGCAGTTTTGTATATTTATTCATTTACATAAAAAGTAATAAATGTAAGTAATAATTATAGATAAAATAGAATAAAAATGTATTTTCAGTTAGGAAATGTGTTTTTTATGCAAAAAAACAAGAGAATTATCCTTTTTCTGGGTAATGCTCTTGTTGCGTGTGAGTAGTGTGAAAAATAAGTGAAAGGAATAATCAGTGGAAAATTCCCACTGATTACAGCTTGGTTTTTTGTATGGATTAGAAACTGTTATTTTGAAGGTGAACCTTTAATATATTTCCACAAGTCATGGAAGACATTAGCTTTGTGTAATGTATTAAGTAGTACTAAGGTGACTGGACCGATGATTAATCCTAAAAAGCCAAAAAGCTTAAAGCCGACAAATAGAGCGACGAGTGTTGCTAATGGATCGAGACCGATGTTAGATGAAAGTACTTTCGGCTCCATAATTTGTCTTTGGACAATCACGACGATGTATAAAATGAGAAGACCAATGGCGAATGCGGTATCGCCAGTGAAAAATACGTATATAACCCATGGAACGAAGACTGCGCCTGTGCCTAAATAGGGTAGTAAATCTACAACTCCTGTAATAATCGCAATAGTAATGGCGTATGGTACGCGTAATATTAAAAGTCCGATCAGTACAATGACGGTTGTCATAGATACGAGTGTAAGTTGTGCTTTCACAAAACCAAACAAAGCTTTTTTTAAGTCGACAAAAATAGTTTTTCCGTATCCATGTACACGATTTGGTAGTAACTTTCTTGCTTTCTGAGCAAGACGGTGCCAATCGTAACTAATGAAGAAAGTGGCTAATAAAATGAATACAAGGACAGTTAAAGTTGTCGGCAGTGCACTAATGAAATTCGTTAACCCGCTTATAATGGCGGTTAAAAGTTCTTTCATTTGTGTCGTTGCTTCTGTTCCTAAGTTTTGAATGTTTTGTGTAATTGTATAGCGCTGGGGTTCTCCAAGATGATTAAATTTAGAGATTAAATCATCGTAGAGAGGCATAATATGATTAAGTGCAAATTGCTGAGCGAATGTAACGATATCTGGAAACTTTACTGTAACAAGTTGTAGTAAGTATGTTGTGGCAGATATTGCTTCAGTTACAAGATATGTAACAAGTCCAACGATAGCTCCAAATACGAGAATTAAGCTAACGAGTACTGCTAGTGCACGAGGAAATTGTAGTTTTTGATTAAGGAAATTGACGACAGGATTAATCAAATAAGCAAATGCAAAAGCGATAATAAAAGGATAGATAAGCCCTGACATGTATAGTAAGACATAAAACCCAGCTACCGTTGCTACAATGACAAATATGAGTCGCAATATCATATATAGTAAGTTTCGGTTCAAAGATGTATACCTCCCATTCCGATTTGGATTATCCTAATTCGTTCAACTTATAACTAGCGTGCTCTGCTGATTAAAGTCTCACTTTATCGGCAGTAAATCTCCCGCCAAAGCCCAATTGGTGAAGGTCAATAATCAGCGGAAGATGCCCAACTGATTAAAGTTTTACTTTATGTTATAGTGGAATGATGGATTTAGCCTGCTTTTTTCGGTATATGAATGGCTGTGAAAGCCTGTTGGTGATGCTACTACTATATGGTAAAAACTTCATTTTCTCTTCTTTTTATTTTACCTGTTTCTTATTAGAAAAGAAAGAAGAGACGACTGTTTTCAAAAATGTATACATGCTTAAATTTTTTTGGAGAAAGTCTCTTTTTTTAATTGTAAAATGCATAAAAAATTGAAGGTGTTATCGATAAATAGGCATCTGTATAGCATGTATAACGATAGGTTTAAAGGTATTTTTGTTTGGAAATGAGTTCATTATTTTCAGAAAGGAAGTGCAAACATGATTAGTCAGTCAACTTTATTTTTATTCATACTACTTATTATAGGACTTATTGCTAAAAACCAATCGCTTACTGTAGCTATTGGTGTGTTATTTTTATTGAAGTTTACGTTTTTAGGAGATAAGGTCTTTCCTTATTTACAAACGAAAGGAATTAACCTAGGTGTAACGGTCATTACAATAGCGGTGCTAGTACCGATTGCGACGGGGGAAATAGGTTTTAAACAACTTGGAGAAGCAGCGAAATCGTATTATGCGTGGATTGCTTTAGCTTCAGGTGTAGCAGTCGCTTTGTTAGCAAAAGGCGGCGTACAATTATTGACGACGGATCCTCATATTACAACTGCGCTTGTTTTTGGGACAATTATAGCGGTCGCGTTATTTAATGGGGTTGCTGTAGGGCCTTTAATTGGGGCTGGAATTGCCTATGCGGTTATGAGTATTATACAGATGTTTAAATGAGAAATTTTATAGTAATATAAAATTTTTGAATTCTTTCTGTTCACAAAAGTCAGATAATTGTTTATAATAGGATTAGAAACTTTGAAAAGTTACATAACAGCAGAGACTTTACACCAGATAAAATAAAAACAACATAAAACAATTTTATAATGATATTGTTTTATGTTGTTTTTATCATAAAACTCTTCGGAATTTATTTTCCTCACTAACTTGTTGTTTTGAGCGTGAGGATTCGGGGAGACATTCACGCTCATGCTTTCCATGTAAACAATGGACAATAAGAGGGGAACATCGCAACAAATTTGCATGATCGTGCATTTTGCTTGCCTAAAGAGTGAACGGGCGTTCATAATTCATAAGGGGAGCAAATAGATATAAGGAGCAAGGTTGGGAGAATTTTCAGGAAAAGGAGAGAATGTCATGACTGTTATTCGAGGTTTAGAAGGGGTAGTAGCAACAACATCATCTGTGAGCTCTATTATTGATGATACATTAACTTATGTTGGGTATAATATTGATGATTTAGCTGAGAATGCTACGTTTGAAGAAGTAGTGTACTTATTATGGCACCGCAAGCTTCCTAATGAAAAAGAACTAGCGGAATTTAATGAAATTGTATCTGAATACTATAAAGTTCCAGGTGAGATTTTAACATATTTGAAACAAGTAGATTTAAAAATTGCACATCCGATGTCTGTTTTACGAACTGCAATTTCCATGCTATCATTATACGATGAGAGCGCTGAAATTATGGATGAAAAGTCTAATTATTTGAAAGCGGTTAAATTACAGGCTCAAGTGGGAACTTTAGTTGCTGCTTACGCGAGAATCCGTAAAGGTTTAGATATTGTTGAGCCAAGAAAAGATTTATCATTAGCTGCAAACTTCTTGTACATGTTAAATGATCGCGAGCCAAATGAAGTTGAAATTGAAGCTTTTGATAAGGCGCTTGTACTTCATGCGGATCATGAGTTAAACGCTTCTACATTTACTGCACGTGTTTGCGTAGCTACACTTTCAGATGTATATTCTGGTATTACAGCAGCAATCGGTGCATTGAAAGGTCCTCTTCACGGTGGGGCGAATGAAAATGTAATGAAGATGTTAACTGAAATTGGCGAAGAAGAAAATGTAGAATCATATATTCATAATGCTCTTCAAAATAAAGTGAAAATCATGGGCTTTGGTCACCGTGTGTATGAGCAAGGTGATCCGCGTGCAAAACACTTACGTGAAATGTCTAAGAGATTATGCGTGCTTTTAGGAGAAGACAAATGGTATAATATGTCTATCAAAATTGAAGACATTGTAACAAAAGAAAAAGGTCTTCCACCAAATGTTGATTTCTATTCAGCTTCTGTATACCATTGTTTAGGAATTGACCATGACTTATTTACACCTATTTTTGCAATTAGCCGTATGTCAGGCTGGTTAGCTCATATTCTAGAACAATATGAAAATAACCGTTTAATCCGTCCGCGTGCTGATTATAATGGACCAACGCATCAAGTGTATGTTCCAATCGCACAAAGATAAGCAAAAAACACTATTTCGATAGTGAAAATACGCTTTCAAAAGTCTGATTTTTTCGGAAAGATGTAATGATTAGAATATTTTAATTTGACTAACGGTTTGAACTGAGGGGTTATTCCCTCAGTTTCATACATATGAAATTTCAAACATGGGGGTTATCACATTGACGACAGGTGAAAAAATTACTGTAACTAATGGTGTTATGAATGTACCAAACAATCCGATTATTCCATTTATTGAAGGAGATGGAATTGGTCCTGATATTTGGGCAGCTGCATCTCGCGTAATAGAAGCAGCAGTTGAAAAAGCTTATGATGGTGAGAAGAAAATCGTTTGGAAAGAAGTGCTTGCAGGGGAAAAAGCATTCAACCAAACAGGCGAGTGGTTACCAGAAGAAACTTTAAATTTAATTCGCGAATATTTAATCGCAATTAAAGGTCCACTTACAACTCCAGTTGGCGGTGGTATTCGTTCTCTAAACGTAGCACTTCGTCAAGAATTAGATCTATATGTATGTCTACGTCCAGTTCGTTATTTTGAAGGTGTTCCTTCACCTGTAAAACGTCCGGAAGATACTGATATGGTTATTTTCCGTGAAAATACAGAAGACATTTATGCTGGAATTGAATATGCACAAGGATCTCCAGAAGCAGAAAAAGTTCTTGCTTTCTTAAAAGAAGCAATGGGTGTTAATAAAATCCGCTTCCCAGAAACATCTGGTATTGGTATTAAACCAATCTCAGAAGAAGGGACAAAGCGTCTTGTTCGTGCTGCAATTCAATATGCAATTAACGAAAAACGCTCTTCTGTTACATTAGTTCATAAAGGAAACATTATGAAATTTACAGAAGGTGCTTTCAAAAACTGGGGTTACGAAGTAGCGGAACAAGAATTCGGCGACAAAGTATTTACTTGGGCTGAATATGATCGCATCGTTGAAAAAGATGGTAAAGATGCAGCAAATAAAGCGATGGCAGACGCTGAAGTGGCTGGAAAAATCATCGTAAAAGATTCTATTGCAGACATCTTCTTACAACAAATTTTAACTCGTCCACGTGAGTTCGATGTTGTTGCAACAATGAACTTAAATGGTGACTATATCTCTGATGCACTTGCTGCACAAGTAGGTGGAATTGGTATTGCACCTGGTGCAAACATTAACTATGTGACTGGACATGCTATCTTTGAAGCTACACATGGTACAGCTCCAAAATATGCAGGTTTAGATAAAGTAAACCCATCTTCTGTTCTTCTTTCAGGTGTATTATTACTAGAACATTTAGGATGGAATGAAGCGGCGAAATTAGTAACAGATTCAGTTGAGAAAACAATTGCATCAAAAGTAGTAACATATGACTTTGCTCGCCTAATGGAAGGCGCAACAGAAGTGAAATGTTCTGAGTTTGCTAATGAGCTTATTAAAAACATGGATGTAGCGATAATCAAAAACGCATAATTAAAGCGGGGGGTAAATTATGACAATCAAACGCAAGAAGGTTTCAGTCATCGGTGCAGGATTTACAGGAGCAACAACGGCATTCTTATTAGCACAAAAAGAACTTGCAGATGTTGTATTAGTGGACATTCCACAACTGGAAAATCCAACAAAAGGGAAAGCGTTAGATATGTTAGAAGCGAGCCCAGTACAAGGTTTTGATGCTAACATTATTGGAACATCTGATTACGCAGATACTGCTGATTCTGACGTTGTCGTTATTACAGCAGGTATTGCACGTAAGCCTGGTATGAGCCGTGATGACTTAGTAGCAACGAACTCTAAAATTATGAAAAGTATTACGCGCGACATTGCAAAACATTCACCAAATGCGATTATTGTTGTATTAACAAATCCAGTTGATGCAATGACATATTCTGTATTTAAAGAAGCGGGATTCCCGAAAGAGCGTGTTATCGGCCAATCGGGCGTATTAGATACAGCTCGTTTCCGTACATTCATCGCACAAGAATTAAATCTTTCTGTGAAAGACATTACAGGATTTGTTCTTGGTGGACACGGTGACGACATGGTACCTCTTGTGCGTTATTCTTATGCAGGCGGTATTCCGTTAGAAACGTTAATTCCGAAAGAGCGTTTAGAAGCAATCGTAGAACGTACACGTAAAGGTGGCGGTGAGATTGTAGGCTTATTAGGAAACGGTAGTGCATATTACGCACCAGCAGCTTCTTTAGTTGAAATGACAGAAGCAATCTTAAAAGATCAACGCCGTGTATTACCAGCTATTGCGTACCTTGAAGGTGAGTATGGTTATAGTGACCTTTACTTAGGGGTACCAGTAATTCTAGGTGGTAACGGAATTGAAAAAATTATTGAATTAGAACTTCTTGCAGATGAAAAAGAAGCGTTAGATCGCTCTGTAGAATCTGTACGTAACGTAATGAAAGTTCTTGTTTAATAATTGAATAGTAGTGAAAAAGATTCGGGATTCCGAATCTTTTTCTACTATTTACCGAATTGTTTTTTTGAAATAATATGAAAACGCTATCATTTGTAGTATCCTATAATGAAACTATAGATTTATACTATACATTGCCCTCATCATAGTAAATTTCGGATAAGGTATCGCTTTTAGTAGGATAATAAGGTGAAAAAATCGGAGGGGGTTGTAACATGTTAAAGAAAAAAGTTCAAATTGGTCGTAAAATGGATGAGATTACAGTAGGAGAGAAATTATCTATCACTGAAAAAATTGAGGATAAAGATTTGTTATTGTACTTAGGGTTAACGAATGATGCCAATCCATTATATATTCAGCATGATTACGCATCCCAAACTCCGTATGAAAAGCCGATTGTACCAAGCATTATGCTAACGGGAATGATTACAACGGCAGTTACGAAATATTTACCGGGTCCAGGAAGTCATATTACTAGGAAGGACCTTACGTTCGTGAAGCATGTTCACCATTATGAAACGTTACAAATCCACTTTGAAGTTGTGGCTGTTTCTGAGGAGGAACATACAATTGATATGCTTGTATCTGCTCATGATGAAAAAGGAGAAACTGTTGTAAAGGGTTCATTAACAGTAACGCCACCTTATAAATCTGTTTCCATTATGGAAAAAGCATTAGATAATTTTTAAAAGATGAAAATATGAATAGCGCTAGCATACCGTGAATAAGGATGCTAGCGCTATTTTTAGTTGAAGAATCCTTCTTTGAACCCTTCAGCAAATTCTGAGCACCCCGTTTTAATCGTATCCCAGCTCGGTACGTTAAAAGTAAGGAAACATGTTACTACTAAAGTTAAAATAGGTAGTAATAGTCGCATAATAGAACCTTCTTTTTTATATTCGGATTATTAAATTAAAAATATTTACTATATTATAATTTAATAATTTAAGTCAATGGAAGGAATGATTCTTTAAGATGAGGTGGAAAAAGAAGAAGTTATCTTTGAAACGATACGAGAAGCTGAAGTGTGAGCAGACGGCGTTGCAAATGAAATGTATGGAAGAGTATTTGATGGATATGAAACACCAGATTATAAAATAGCGTATGCGCTTGCGTTTTTCCTAGCGCAAAATCAAGATTTTATAGTTCATACGGAAGTGAGCTTTAAAGAAGAGAGAGTAATCTATAAAGTTTGGCAAAATCCTGTGTAGTTGCAGGTAAAGTGTAATTACGTCTATTTTCTCAATTCTAAACAAACGATCTCCATGAATAGACAATTATATTGAGAGGGACCCTGTTTTCTAGTATGATGAGAATAACGGGGAAAATACTAGGATGAAGAAGGTTTCAAGTCTATAACTTGGAGGAAAAGAATGAACAATCGTATTTTAGTAGTTGATGATGAGGAATTTATCTTAACTTTAATCGAATTTAATTTACAACAAGCTGGGTTTGAAGTTATAACAGCGATGGATGGAGAAATGGCGCTTCAAAAAGCGACAACAGAACGCCCAGATTTAATTATATTAGATTTAATGCTTCCGAAAATGGATGGTATGGAAGTGTGTAAAGAATTACGATTGCAGCGCGTTATGACGCCGATTTTAATGTTAACGGCAAAAGATGATGAGTTTGATAAGGTGCTAGGCCTTGAACTTGGGGCAGATGATTATATGACGAAGCCATTTAGTCCAAGGGAAGTTGTTGCTCGTGTGAAGGCGATTTTGCGCCGCACGAAATTACAACAAGAAGAACAAGTTGCAGAAGCGCCAGATGAAGATAGCATCACAATTGCAGAACTTAAAATTTTACCGGAGTTTTATGAGGCTTATTTCCAAGGAAGAAAGCTTGAATTAACACCAAAAGAATTTGAACTACTTGTGTATCTTGCGAAAAATAAAAGTCGCGTGTTGACGCGTGATCAATTATTAAGTGCTGTATGGAATTATGATTTTGCTGGTGATACGCGAATTGTTGATGTTCATATTAGCCATTTGCGCGATAAAATTGAACAAAATACGAAAAAACCGACGTACATTAAAACGATACGTGGTTTAGGATATAAATTAGAGGAGCCAAAAGGGAATGAATAAATTTCGTTCCAGGCTTCTTTTTACATTTGTTTCTCTTATTGTATTTATTTTAGTTGGACTAGGTTTATTGCTAGAAACTGTGTTTGAAAACTACTATATAGATCATGCTAAAGAGAGAATGGTAAAAGAGACGGAGTATGTTGCGGCGTTAGCAGAAGAGCAAGGTTTTGATAATGTCTTAAAAAATCCATACGTATTTGAAAAGTTAGAAGAAAAAATACCAGCTTCTATCGTATTTGTGGATGAAAAAAAGAAAGTTCAATATAGAAAAGGACAAGAATTGGCATTTAGTCCAGAGACGATTAAAGAACTTACTTCGGAATTGGCAAAACAACGAAGTAAAGTGATTACGAAAGAGACAGATCGAAAGAATGAATTTTATCATGCGGTGTTCGTTCAAGATGTAGAAGGAAAACAAGGATACGTTTTGGTGAAAAGTACAATCGATCCTTTAAAAGACGTACATCAAAAAACGTGGGGATTATTAATTATCGGATTTGTCATTGCTTGTCTTGTAGTTGTATTTTTAGGTATGAAAATTACAGGGCAATATATTAGGCCAATTGAATCGGTTACGAAAGTTGCAATTGAATTGGCAAAGGGGAATTATAAAGCGCGTGCATACGAAAGTCATTCGGATGAAACAGGAATGCTGAGTAAAGCGATTAATATTTTAGCTCGTAACTTACAAGAGATGACACTTGAACAAGAAATGCAGCAAGATCGTCTGCATACGTTAATTGAAAATATGGGAAGCGGAATGATTTTAATTGATAGCCGCGGATATATAAACCTTGTAAACCGCTCTTATAAGGAAACTTTCCACGTAACAGATGAAGAATATTTAGATCGCTTATATTATGAATCGTTTCATCATACAGAAATTATTGAGCTTGTAGAAGAAATCTTTATGACAGAAGTGAAAGTGCGTAAACAAATGTTATTGCCACTTGGAATTGAGCGGAAGCATTTCGAAGTATATGGAGCGCCGATTATCGGGACAAACCATGAATGGAAAGGGATTGTTCTCGTATTCCATGACATAACAGAGTTAAAGAAATTAGAACAAATGAGAAAAGACTTTTTAGCGAATGTTTCTCATGAATTAAAGACACCGATTACTTCTATTAAAGGTTTTTCAGAAACACTCTTAGACGGAGCGATGGATAATAAAAAATTCTGCGAACATTTCTTGCACATTATTTTAAAAGAAAGTGAGCGTATGCAAGGGTTAATTGAAGATTTATTAGATTTGTCGAAAATCGAACAACAAGGATTTAAATTAAATATGGGAACCGTTGACATGAAGGGGCTACTTGAAGATATTCATATGGTGCTTGATAATAAGGCAGGAGAAAAAGAAATCTCTTTACAAGTGAATGTATTAAAACGTGCCTCTGTTATTGGAGATCCAAGTCGTTTGAAACAAATCTTTATTAATTTAATTAATAATGCGATTGTATATACACCGGCTGGAGGCGTTGTTTCAGTAGAGTTAGCGGAAGATAAATATAATGCTTATATAAAAGTATCGGATACTGGAATTGGTATTAGTAAAGAGGAAATTCCGCGTATTTTTGAACGCTTTTACCGAGTGGATAAAGCGAGAAGTAGAAATACTGGTGGTACAGGCCTTGGATTATCAATTGTAAAGCATTTAGTAGAGGCGCATCACGGTACAATTACAGTGGATAGTGAAGTTGGGGAAGGGACAACATTTACAGTTGTTTTACCAAAATCAGCTACTGAAAAATAGGATGAAGGATGTTTACAATATATTAACAATGGCTTAATTAAATATTAATAAAGCTCTGTTAATATAATACATGAAAACCCCTTCATCCAAGGAGTAATTTTGGACGAGAATAGTTAAGCTGTTCTCGTCACTTCCCTTTATGCCAATATAAGTCTGTTTTATATATGAAAGAAAATAACCGTTATTTTTCTTCTCTCTATTAGTCATGTTAATATAGAGAGAGGAAAGGAACGGTTTTTTTCTATGAGAAAAATCATTTCAAATTTGTATGGGGAGGTTTCTGATTTGGAAAAAAAGGTCGTATTAGTAGATGGTAATAATATCGCGTATCGTGCTTTCTTTGCACTACCGCTTTTAAATAACGACAAAGGTATACATACGAACGCAATTTACGGTTTTACAATGATGTTAATGAGAATATTAGAGGAAGAAAAACCGACGCATATGTTAGTAGCATTTGATGCGGGTAAAACGACATTCCGTCATAAAACGTATAGTGAGTATAAAGGAGGACGTCAAAAGACTCCACCTGAATTATCAGAGCAGTTCCCGTTTATTCGTGAGATGCTGGATGCATTCAACGTACCGCGTTATGAATTAGAAAATTATGAAGCGGATGATATTATGGGAACGCTAGCAAAAGAAGCGAGTGAACAAGGAGCAAGTGTAAAAGTTATTTCAGGAGATAAAGATTTACTTCAACTTGTTTCTGATAACACGCTTGTATGTATTCCGCGAAAAGGGATTACGGAAGTAGATGAATATACGAAAGAAGCTTTATTTGAAAAATATAGCTTATCACCAAAGCAAATTATCGATATGAAAGGTTTAATGGGAGACCAATCAGATAATATTCCGGGTGTACCAGGAGTTGGTGAAAAAACGGCGATTAAATTGTTAACACAGTTTGGAACGGTTGAAGAAGTGTATGAAAATCTAGATCAAGTAAGCGGGAAGAAATTAAAAGAAAAACTGGAAGAAAATAAAGAACAAGCTCTTATGAGTAAAGATCTTGCGACTATTATTACAGATGCACCGATTACAGTTCATGTGGATGATATGGCGTATAAAGGATATGAAGCAAGTGATGTGATTCCAATGTTCGAGAGTTTAGGATTTACATCTCTTTTAAATAAATTAGGCGTTACGCCAGAAGAAACAGCTCCAGCTGAATTAGATGATATTACATTTGATATTGTGGAAGAAGTTACAGAAGAAATGCTTCAGCAAGATAGTGCACTTATTGTTGAAGTGCAAGAAGATAATTATCATAAGGCGGACATTCAAGGCTTTGGTATTCAAAATGAAAATGGTTGCTACTTTATTCAGAAGGATATTGCTCTTGCATCGGATGCTTTTAAAGCATGGCTTGCAAATGGAGAAATGAGAAAGCATACATTTGATGCGAAGCGAGCGATCGTTGCACTTAAATGGAATGGGATAGATATTCAAGGGATTGATTTTGATTTATTAATCGCTGCTTATTTACTTGATCCAGCCGATACGGATAAAGATTTCCGTACTGTAGCGAAAATGAAAGAAACACATGCTGTGAAATCTGATGAAGAAGTTTACGGAAAAGGTGCAAAACGAGCTGTTCCAGAGTTAGATGTAGTAGCGGAGCATGTAGCTCGTAAAGTGCATGTATTATATGATGTAAAGCAAACATTCGTTGAAGAGTTAGAGAAGAATGAGCAATATGAACTGTTTACAGAGTTAGAATTGCCACTTGCGCGTGTATTAGCTGATATGGAAGTAAAAGGTGTAAAAGTTGATACGGAGCGTCTTCGTAATATGGGAGAAGAACTTGCAGGTAGATTAAAGGAAATGGAACAGGAAATTTATAAGCTTGCGGGAACAGAATTTAATATTAATTCACCGAAGCAGCTTGGTGTAATTCTGTTTGAGAACTTAAACTTACCGGTTATTAAAAAGACGAAAACAGGTTATTCTACGTCAGCCGATGTATTAGAAAAGCTTATGGATCGCCATGAGATTATTCCAAACATTTTACATTATCGTCAATTAGGGAAACTAAATTCAACTTATATTGAAGGTTTACTGAAAGTTGTACATGAAGATTCATCTAAAATTCATACTCGCTTTAATCAAGTATTAACGCAAACAGGTCGATTAAGTTCAACGGATCCGAACTTGCAAAATATCCCGATTCGATTAGAAGAAGGAAGAAAGATTCGTCAGGCATTTGTTCCATCAGAAGAAGGTTGGATTATGTATGCGGCTGACTATTCACAAATCGAACTGCGTGTATTAGCTCATATTGCAAATGATAAAGGGTTAGTTGATGCATTCCAGCATGACATGGATATTCATACGAAAACAGCTATGGATGTATTTGGCGTTGAAAAAGATGAAGTAACTTCAAATATGAGGCGACAAGCGAAAGCTGTTAACTTCGGAATTGTGTATGGTATTAGTGATTATGGTCTTTCACAAAACTTAGGAATTACAAGAAAAGCAGCAGCGGAATTTATTGAAAAGTATTTAGAAAGTTTCCCTGGTGTACAAGAATACATGGAGGACATCGTAAAAGATGCGAAACAAAAAGGATATGTGGCTACATTATTAAATCGTCGTCGTTATATTCCAGAAATTACGAGTCGTAATTTCAATTTACGTAGCTTCGCTGAGCGTACAGCGATGAATACACCAATTCAAGGTACTGCAGCAGATATTATTAAAAAAGCGATGATTATTATGGCAGATCGTTTAGAAGAAGAAGGATTACAAGCGCGTCTTCTTCTGCAAGTACACGATGAATTAATATTTGAAGCACCAAAAGAAGAAATTGAAAAATTAGAGAAGCTTGTACCTGAAGTAATGGAGCATGCAATTGAACTCGCAGTTCCGCTGAAAGTTGATTATTCTTACGGTCCAACTTGGTACGACGCAAAATAAGGAAGTGATGAAATGCCTGAATTACCAGAGGTTGAAAACGTCAGACGGACACTTGAAAATCTTGTAACAGGAAAAACGATTGAAGATGTCATTGTTACTTATCCAAAAATAGTGAAACGACCAGATGATGCAGAAATCTTTAAAGAAATGCTAAAAGGCGAGAAGATTGAAAATATAAAGCGAAGAGGAAAGTTTTTGCTTCTATATGTAACAAATTATGTTATTGTTTCACATTTGCGTATGGAAGGTAAGTTTTTACTACATCAAGAGGATGAGCCGATTGATAAACATACGCACGTCCGTTTCTTATTTACAGATGGAACTGAATTACATTATAAAGATGTGAGAAAGTTTGGTACGATGCATCTCTTTAAGAAAGGTGAAGAGATGAACCAAATGCCTCTTGCTGACTTAGGTCCGGAGCCGTTTGATGCTGAATTGACACCGCAGTATTTACAAGAAAGATTGAAAAAGACAAATCGTAAAATAAAAGTTGTGCTATTGGACCAGCGTCTTTTAGTAGGGCTTGGAAATATATATGTTGATGAAGTCTTATTCCGTTCTCGAATTCATCCGGAACGAGAAGCTTCGTCTTTAACAGTAGAAGAAATTGAGCGGATTTATGAGGCTACCGTTACAACGCTAGGCGAAGCAGTAAAACGTGGCGGAAGTACAATTCGGACGTATATCAACTCACAAGGGCAAATTGGTTCGTTCCAAGAACTCCTAAATGTATACGGAAAAAAAGGAGAACCGTGTGTAACTTGCGGTACGATATTAGAAAAAACAGTTGTTGGCGGAAGAGGAACGCATTACTGCCCAATTTGTCAGCCAAGAATATAGAAAAGAGATAACATCGGATAGGCATTTGTCATATACATACAGCAGAGCTATGTATAAGGGAGGAGCTTACCGATGTACCTTTATTTATCTCTTATTTTATTAGCTTTTACATTAAGCTTAGATAGCTGTAGTGTAGGGCTAACATATGGTTTAAGAAGCGTAAGAATTCCACTAAGATCAATTATAATTATCGGAATGTGTTCAGCGGCTGTTATGCTTGTTTCAATGGGAATTGGACATATGATCGCGAAAGTATTTTCACCTGTTATCGCAACGCGTATCGGTGGGCTTGTTCTTATTGGAATAGGGATTTGGGTATTATATCAATTTTTTCGAAGTGAGAAAAAAGAAGAATCGAAGCAAGAGGAGAAGGTCTGGAAATTAGAGATTGCCTCGCTAGGGCTAGTGATTCAAATTTTACGGAAACCGACTGTTGCAGATTTTGATAAATCAGGCACCATTTCTGCAGGAGAAGCATTACTTCTTGGTATAGCTCTTTCTGTAGATTCATTTGGTGCCGGAATTGGTGCATCTTTATTAGGGTATGCACCCGCTATGATGGCGATATTAGTTGCAGTTATGAGTTCTTTGTTTTTATTTATTGGAATGAAACTTGGAACGGTTTTATCAAATATGAAGTGGTTACAAAAATTCACATTCCTGCCTGGAGTATTACTCATCATTATTGGAATTTGGAAAATGTAAGTATGGGCGTGGAACATTAGTTTCGCGCCTTTTATTATGAGGAGGATTATTATGACAGTAGTAATTGGATTAACGGGAGGCATTGCAAGCGGAAAAAGTACGGTATCAGAAATGTTTCGTGAACTGAGCATACCAGTTATTGATGCAGATATTATTGCAAGAGAAGTTGTAGAGCAAGGAAAACCAGCATATAACAAAATAGTAGAAGTGTTTGGAGCGGAAGTGATACAACAAGATGGGGAACTGGATCGTCCAAAATTGGGAAGCATCGTTTTCTATAATGAAGAAAAACGATTGCAGTTAAATAAAATTGTGCATCCTGCAGTGCGTGAGGAAATGAATAGACAAAAGGAAATGTACATAAAAGAAGGTATGCAAGCGATTGTGTTAGATATTCCTCTCTTATTTGAAAGCAAATTAACAAGTCTCGTTGACCGCATTTTAGTTGTAGCAGTTACGCCTGATACACAATTAGAACGTTTGATGAAACGAAATGGTTTTTCGGAAGAAGAAGCGACAGCTCGTATTCAATCTCAAATGCCGTTAGCAGAAAAAGTGAAAAATGCAGATGAAGTGATAAATAATGATGGCACAATTATGGGAACGAAAACACAATTGCAGGTAATTTTAAAGAAGTGGAACATTATTGACTAAAAAATTGTGAAATTAATGAAAATGCTTAGTGACATATCCCCTTTTTGTGTTATACTATTATTGGGATTGGAGATAAATAGTATAACGCATTCAAGGGGGATAACATATTATGACTCGTGTGGCAATTAATGGATTTGGACGTATTGGGAGAATGGTATTTCGTCAAGCAATAAAAGAAAGCGCATTCGAAATTGTAGCAATCAATGCAAGCTATCCATCTGAAACGTTAGCACACTTAATTAAATATGATACAGTTCATGGCAAGTTTGACGGAACAGTAGAAGCATTTGAAGATCACTTATTAGTTGATGGAAAAATGATTCGCCTTTTAAACAACCGCGATCCAAAGGAATTGCCTTGGACAGATTTAGGTGTTGAAGTTGTAATTGAAGCAACTGGTAAATTTAATTCGAAAGAAAAAGCAATTCTTCACGTTGAAGCTGGAGCGAAAAAAGTTATTTTAACAGCGCCTGGTAAAAATGAAGATGTAACAATTGTAGTTGGTGTGAACGAAGACCAATTAGATATTACAAAACATACTGTTATTTCAAATGCATCTTGTACAACAAACTGTTTAGCGCCTGTTGTTAAGGTGTTAGATGAGCAGTTCGGAATTGAAAACGGTTTAATGACGACAGTTCACGCTTATACAAATGACCAAAAAAATATTGATAACCCACATAAAGATTTAAGAAGAGCACGTGCTTGCGGACAATCAATTATTCCGACAACGACAGGTGCTGCGAAAGCGCTAGCAAAAGTTCTTCCGCATTTAAACGGAAAACTTCATGGTATGGCACTTCGTGTACCAACGCCAAACGTGTCTCTTGTTGACTTAGTAGTAGACGTAAAACGTGATGTAACAGTTGAAGCTATTAACGATGCATTCAAAACTGTTGCAAACGGTGCGTTAAAAGGTATTGTAGAATTCAGCGAAGAGCCTTTAGTATCTATCGACTTTAATACAAATACACACTCAGCTATTATTGATGGTTTATCTACAATGGTAATGGGTGATCGTAAAGTGAAAGTACTTGCTTGGTATGATAACGAGTGGGGCTACTCTCGTCGTGTTGTAGATCTTGTAACGTTAGTTGTTGAAGAGTTAGCGAAACAAGAAAATGTGCAACACATTTAAGTGAATGAGGGAGAGGGCAAGGCAATATTTGCCCTCTTTTTTTATTTTTTTCTGAAAAGGAAAAAAATTATATAAGTATATTTTAAAAAGTGGACATACCACGAAACGTTGTGATTACTGCATTTGTGAATCGTTTATTTTTTTTAGGGAAAAGTAAAGAGGAAAATATGACAGAAAATCGAAAAAACTGTTGTTGCAAAATGAAAATAAACAAAGTATACTAACACTCGTAAACTTAAGAGCTGAGGTACGTAGTCACTACTTAAAGGGTTAGGACCTCTCTGGACTAACTTTCCCCCGTGGTAGTGGAGCAAGCCAAATTGCAAATTAGTTTTCAATTCGAACAGTTAGAATAAATTTACAAGGGGGAACTGTAGAATGGATACTATGGATACGATGGGTCGTCACGTGATCGCTGAACTTTGGGATTGCGATTTCGACAAGCTTAATGACATGCCGTATATTGAACAATTATTTGTGGATGCAGCACTAAGAGCTGGTGCTGAAGTGCGTGAGGTTGCTTTCCATAAATTTGCACCACAAGGTGTAAGTGGAGTAGTAATTATCTCAGAATCACATTTAACAATTCATAGCTTTCCGGAGCACGGTTACGCAAGTATTGATGTTTATACTTGTGGGGATCGTATTGATCCAAATGTTGCTGCAGAATATATTGCAGAAGGTTTAAACGCGAAAACGCGTGAGAGCATCGAGCTTCCTCGAGGCACTGGTAGCTTCGAAATTAAGCAGAGAGAAACAAAAGCTCTTTAAAAAAGAACATAATTGATTTAAAATGTAAAGAGGTGTATAATGCACCTCTTTTTTAGTTTATAAAAAAGGGAAAATATAACGTACTTGTTAGTTGAATAAATTGGACTCTTGCAAATGAGGTAGTGCCCTATATACCATCTTATTTTTAAGTATGAGATGATAAAGTGGTGCGCTGAAACTTAAAGTGGTAAGAGAGTTAGAATGAGTTATATAATATTGTATATATATTTTAGGTGAATTGAGTAGAGAAAAATAAAGAGTATAGTGTAAAGGAGTGAATGAATTGCGTTGTCCATCCTGTTCTCATAATGGTACAAGAGTGTTAGATTCGCGTCCGGTAGACGAGGGGCGCTCTATTCGAAGAAGAAGAGAGTGTGAAAGTTGTTTAAGTCGCTTTACGACCTTTGAAAGGGTAGAAGAGTCACCTCTTATCGTTGTTAAAAAAGAAGGCACAAGAGAAGAGTTTAATAAAGAAAAGATTTTACGCGGTTTAATTAAAGCGTGTGAAAAAAGACCAGTATCTTTAAGACAATTAGAAGAAGTAACACAAAGCGTGGAACGTGAACTGCGTAATTTAGGTATATCAGAAGTGAAAAGTGATATGATTGGTGAAATTGTTATGGAAGAACTTCGCGATATTGATGATGTTGCTTACGTACGCTTTGCTTCTGTATATCGTCAATTTAAAGATTTAAATGTATTTATTGAAGAATTAAAAGATATACTGCAAAAAGAAAGAGAGTAGAAGTTGTATTTTATTCTCTTTACATACCGTAAGTAATAGGATAAAAGAGCTAGAAGCGTAAGCTAATAGCTCTTTTTCACTAAGAATTTATATAATGAAGATAGAGCGAATGAAGTAGAGGATAGATTGGATGAGAGAAAGGAAAAGCAAGAATGGAAAAACAATCATGGATGGAGCTATTGCCGATTGATCGTTATAAAGTAAGTGCGAAAGGGCTACTGCATAATTACGACCGAAAAGTATTAACGATGTTGTATCAGCCGTTAATAGGTAGTAGAGCTTTTAGCTTATACATGACACTATGGGGGGAGCTAGAGCAAGATCGTGTATTTGGAAAAGAGAATACACATCATTCCCTTATGGTGACTATGCAAATGCAACTTCCTGAAATATATGAGGAACGAGTAAAGTTAGAGGCAATTGGGCTTTTGAAGGTATATATTAAGAAAGAAAAAGATATTCGAATGTTCATATATGAATTGCAACCACCTTTATCTCCGAAGCAGTTTTTTGATGATATTGTTTTAAGTATCTTTTTATACAATCGATTGAGTCGGACAAAATATAATCAAGTAAAGCAATATTTCTTAGAAGAAGAATTTGATTTTGCTTCTTATGAAAATGTTACGCGCTCTTTCAATGATGTGTTTGGTTCGTTTAATCCAGGACAGCTTGAGCATGCGCAAGAAGACCTTCGTATTCCAAAAACGACAACTATGCCAAGTAACGAGAAGGGAGACGCTCCGAAAGTTTTGAATGATTTCTTTGATTTCTCTTTATTTGTAGATGGATTGTCCGCTCTTGTTCCTAAAAAGGCGATTACAGATCAAGTAAGAGACTGCGTTATAACACTTGCTTACGTGTATGGTGTAGATGTGTTATCGATGCAAAATATCGTTCTTGGTGCGGTGACAGAGATGCAAACAATTGATATGGAAAGGCTTAGAAAAGGAGCGCGCGATTGGTATCAATTTGAAAATGGTCAAGCATTACCGGTACTAAGTGAAAGAGTACAGCCTCATGCTGCACGTACGATGAAAGAGAAAGAGCCTTCATCACAAGAGGAGATGCTAATAAAGCAGCTAGAGGAAATCTCGCCAAAACAACTATTGAAAGAGATTTCTGGTGGTGCAGAGGCAACGAAAGCGGACTTGCAAATTGTTGAAGATGTCATGATTAATCAAAAATTGACACCAGGAGTTGTGAATGTACTTATTTATTACGTTATGCTACGCTCAGATATGAAACTTGCGAAAACGTATGTTGAGAAGATTGCTGGGCATTGGGCACGTAAAAAGGTCGGCACAGTAGCGGACGCGATGGCGTTAGCGAAAGAAGAGAATCGTCAATATCAAGAGTGGGCTGAGACGAAGAAAAAAGGCCGTACGGCGAAGAAAACGGTACGAAAAGAAATGGTGCCAGATTGGCTTAAGGAAGAAGAGCCGAAAGAACAAGAGAAAGAAACAGCGAAGAAAGATGTAAGTGTAGAAAAAGATGCAAGTACGCTAGAAGATGAACGAAAACGATTAGAAGAAGTGTTAAAAAAATATAAGCGTGATTAATAGAAGAGAATGAACGCTCTTTGAGGTGAGAAAATGGAGCATATTCAAAATTCATTTACAAAATTAATGGAAAATGAAAACTTTAAAAATAGATATGAAGTATTAAAGGCAGAAGTAATGGCGCATCCGCGTGTGAAAGAATTTATAGACGAACATAAAGGTGAAGTAACGACTTCTATGATTGAGCGCAGTCTTGTGAAGTTATATGAATATATTGGACAAAGTGTAGGTTGCGTAGATTGTCCGGATTTGGGTGCATGTAAAAATATGCTGAAAGGGTATGAGCCAAAGCTTGTTATTCAAGGGAAAATGATTGATATTCAATACGATCGCTGCGTTAGAAAAGTAGCATATGACGAGAGAAAGAAATATGAAAAACTCGTTCAAAGTGTATATATGCCAACGGATATTTTACAGGCAACTATGGAAAACTTAGACCCTTCTGATTTAAATGCACGTATCGATGCGATTGGTGCAGCGAATGAATTTTTAAGTACATATGAACCAGGAAAAAAAGCACAAGGTTTATATTTGTACGGTAAATTTGGTGTAGGGAAAACGTACCTTTTAGGAGCAATTGCGAACGAGCTTGCTCGAAAGAAAATAAGTTCGATGCTCGTATACTTCCCGGAATTTTTACGTGAAATTAAAAGTTCGATTCAAGATAATTCGATTGGCGAAAAAATTGATGCGGTTAAACGCGTACAAGTTCTAATGTTAGATGATATCGGGGCAGAAGCGATGTCGAGCTTTGTGCGTGACGATGTGCTTGGTGCAATCTTGCAATTCCGTATGTTAGAAAACTTACCGACGTTCTTTACGTCTAATTTTGATTTTAAACAACTGGAACATCATTTAACGTATACACAGCGTGGTGAGGCTGAAGAAATGAAGGCAGCACGTATTATGGAACGAATTAAATATTTAGCGAAACCAATTCCAATTGGTGGGAAAAACCGTCGTCATAAGTAAAAGAGCAAGCTGAGAAGCTTGCTCTTTTGTATTATAGTGATATTTTCTTTTCAAATATGAGATCGAAATATTCAGGTTGTCCAGAACTGCCAATCGTAGGGGCAACAATCTGTACGAACCTCCAGTCATCTCTAGCATGTTCTTGAATAATTTCTTGGTAGTCTTCAGCTAGTTTTGAGCGAGTGAGCCCCCAATGAAATTCGACTTTTACGAATTTATATTCAAACATTCAGATACCTCCCTTTAGTAATAAGTAAAGTATACAATAAAAAAATTCATAGTAGCTTGTATCATTTTTTTCTCCCTCCCTTAATATATATAAAATTAGCAAGCCATATTGAGTGGATTTTCTAACGATAGGAAATGTAATTCTACTAAGAGTGAACTTCACGCGGAAAGGACTCTTATAGGATTTGTAACGTATAGATACAGTCCTTTAGAGCAGGGATAAAAGGGGGGACAAAAGTGATTGAAATTTGCTTCGAAGAAAAAAATGATGCTATGCACGTATATAGACAATTGCTGAAAAGAGCGGAAGTATTATATAAGGAAACGAGTGTGTATTTACAGGAACAAAAAGTGGTGATTCACATACCAGTACGTGAATCGAATTATATTGAAAAGATCTTATTGCCGGTAATGGTGTATTTTATTGTGAATGTGAAACAAAATGAGTGGATTTATACGATCTTAAAAGAAAAGTTTTTTTATGAAGAACAAGAAGAGTGTCATCAAATATTGCACATGGCACATGAGATTTTAAAGGGAAGAAGAAAAGGGGTAGCTCAGGATTTAACGCGTAACGCATTTGAGTCATATATTAAGTCTTCTTTAAATAATTGGCTTTGTGATCCACTCTCATTCTCGTTTTCATCATATATCCGTTTTCGTCTTCGTACATATAGGGAAATGGTGGCTAAACTTGCGGAAGTGGCAATTGATGAGTATAAGATGGAACAAGAATACCAAATGTTTATTGAGACGCTTCGGCAACAAGTGAGTAGCCGTAAATCACGATTGTCCTGTGTGCATCTTGTTTTTGATGAAAGCTTTATCTTTTATGATGATAAAGGTAGACGTTTAAAACAGGAGAAGTTGGTCCAATATATAGATGAGGAATTATTAAAACAAAATGATGTATATATTGATACGAAAGTAATTGCGCCGCTTCTTTCTATTTCGCCAAAAAAGATTTATTTATATACGAAAGAACAAGACCATAATATGATTATTACTTTGCGAAATGTGTTTCAAGAACGGGTCCAATTACATGGATTACATGATTTTGAGCGCAATGTGAAAAATTTAAAAAATAAAGGTAACGCCCTTGATTTTCTAAGTTTTTGAGCATATAATTACCTACATAAATGAAATATATTGAAATGTCATGATGAGGACATGAGTAGTTTTCTACGATTTTCAGAGAGGGAAGCCTTAGGGTGTGAGCTTCCTATTACGGGATTATTACTTACCACCTCTAAACTTTAGCAGTGAACGATTCTTTTAGTAATTGCTAACGGACAACACCGTTATGTTGAACTTGAGCAATTAACGATTATGTTAATTGGAACAAGGGTGGAACCACGAATTCAACACTCGTCCCTTTTTACGGGATGAGTGTTTTTTATTTTGAGAAAAAGAGGAGTGACCAGTGATGGCAGATGTAGTTAAAATTACTTTCCCTGATGGAGCTGTGAAGGAGTTTCCAAAAGGCGTAACAACTGAAGAAATCGCAGCTTCTATTAGCCCAGGCTTAAAGAAAAAAGCTGTGGCTGGAAAATTAAACGATGAGATGATTGATCTTGTTACACCAATCGAAGAAGATGGAGCAGTTTCTATTATTACATTAGATTCTGAAGATGGCTTATACATTTTACGCCATTCAACAGCCCACCTATTAGCACAAGCGTTAAAACGTTTATATAAAGATGTTAAGCTTGAACTTGGTATTGGTCCAGTAATCGAAAATGGCTTCTACTACGATATTGATATGGAAGAAGCAATTACAGTTGAAGACTTCAAGAAAATCGAAAAAGAAATGCAAAAAATCGTGAACGAGAACTTAGAAATCGTTCGTCACGAAGTACCACGTGCAGAAGCACTTCGTCGCTTTGAAGAAATTGGTGATGAGTTAAAATTAGATTTAATTAACGATCTTCCAGAGGATGCAGTTATTTCAATCTATGAGCAAGGCGAATTCTTCGACCTTTGCCGTGGTGTTCACCTTCCATCTACAGGGAAAATTAAAGTGTTTAAATTATTAAGCGTTGCAGGTGCTTACTGGCGCGGCGATAGCAATAATAAAATGTTACAACGTATTTACGGTACTGCATTCGTTAAGAAAGCAGAATTAGATGAGCACTTACGTATGCTTGAAGAAGCGAAAGAGCGCGATCACCGTAAATTAGGTAAAGAATTAAAACTATTTACTAATAGCCAAAAAGTAGGACAAGGTTTACCACTTTGGTTACCAAAGGGTGCAACAATTCGTCGTATTATCGAGCGTTACATCGTTGATAAAGAAGCAAGCTTAGGCTATGATCACGTATACACTCCAGTATTAGGAAGTAGAGAGTTATATGAAACTTCTGGTCACTGGAATCACTACCGTGATGGCATGTTCCCATCAATGGAAATGGATAATGAAGAATTAGTTCTTCGTCCAATGAACTGTCCTCACCATATGATGGTTTATAAAAATGATATTCACAGCTACCGTGAATTACCAATCCGTATTGCGGAACTTGGAACAATGCACCGTTATGAAATGTCAGGTGCGTTATCTGGATTACAACGTGTACGCGGAATGACTTTAAACGATGCGCACATTTTCGTTCGTCCAGATCAAATTAAAGAAGAGTTAAAACGTGTTGTAAACTTAACGCTAGAAGTGTACAAAGATTTCGGTTTAGAGAACTACTCATTCCGTCTATCTTATCGCGACCCAGCAGATACTAAAAAGTATTATGCGGATGATGAGATGTGGGAAAAAGCACAAGGTATGTTAAAAGAAGCTATGGATGAAATGGGTCTTGATTACTATGAAGCTGAAGGTGAAGCGGCATTCTACGGTCCAAAACTTGATGTTCAAGTCCGTACTGCTCTTGGAAAAGACGAAACACTTTCAACTGTACAATTAGACTTCTTACTTCCAGAACGCTTTGAATTAACTTATGTTGGCGAAGACGGTAAGCAACATCGTCCAGTTGTAATTCACCGTGGTGTTGTATCAACTATGGAACGCTTCGTAGCCTTCTTAATTGAAGAATACAAAGGTGCATTCCCAACTTGGTTAGCTCCAGTTCAAGTACAAGTAATTCCAGTTTCTCCGCAAGTACATTTAGACTATGCGAAGAAAGTACAAGACGAATTGCGTCGTGCGGGTATCCGTGTTGAATTAGACACTCGTGAAGAGAAGATCGGTTACAAAATCCGTGAAGCACAAATGCAAAAAATTCCGTACATGCTTGTAGTAGGTGACAATGAAGTAACTGAAAACGGCGTAAACGTACGTAAATATGGTGAACAAAAATCAGAAACAATCGCATTAGATGCTTTTGTTGACATGATTAAAGTAGAAGGAAAACGATAAGAAAAAGCCGCGGTATACCGCGGCTTTTTTATGTAATATACTTGAGGAGAATTAGAAAAAATAACCATGTAACACTTATCATAAAAAAGTATTGCAAGTATGTTAGTTGTTTGTTACAATATTTCTTGTTGTTAGTAAAACACATCGCGTCTTCTTGACAGACGTCATGTCCTATGATAAACTCATCAAGGATAATAGAATATTGTTTTGTGGAACAAGTAGAAGCACCCGCTTCTCACCTGATGGACGCATTCGCAGTTAGCAGGTAAATGTATTTCTTACTTAAGATTTTACAAGTGTGGGTGTCGTATGCCCGCACTTTTTTTTGTCGGGTTCTATGACTACAAAATATGTTCTGAGAAAACCTTGGAGGTGGCTTACTATTAGCAAGGATATGATGATTAACGAGCAAATTCGTGCACGTGAAGTACGTTTAGTTGGCGCAAATGGCGATCAACTTGGAATCAAGTCTCGTAATGACGCTTTAGACTTAGCTGCAAATCTTAATCTTGATTTAGTATTAGTTGCTCCAAATGCGAAACCGCCAGTATGCCGCATTATGGACTACGGTAAATTCCGCTTTGAGCAACAGAAGAAAGAAAAAGAGCAGCGCAAAAATCAAAAAGTAATTAGCATGAAAGAAGTTCGTTTAAGTCCAACAATTGATGAACACGACTTTAACACAAAACTTCGTAATGCTATCAAGTTTTTAGAGAAAGGCGACAAGGTTAAAGCGTCAATTCGCTTTAAAGGACGTGCCATTACTCATAAAGAAATCGGTCAACGTGTTTTAGATCGCTTCTCAGAAGCTTGTGCTGAAGTTAGTACAGTTGAATCTAAGCCTAAAATGGAAGGACGCAGTATGTTCTTAGTTTTAGCACCGAAAAACGATAAGTAATAGATAGAGGAGGAAATACCTATGCCTAAACAAAAAACTCATCGCGGCGCTGCAAAGCGTTTCAAAAAGACTGGATCAGGTAAACTGAAACGTTCTCACGCTTACACAAGCCATTTATTCGCTAACAAATCTACAAAAGCTAAACGTAAACTACGTAAAGCTGGTGTAGTAAGCGCTGGTGACTTCAAACGCATTCGTCAAATGCTTGACAACTTAAAATAAGTTCGGCTGATATATAGAACAATTAGGAGGTAATATTATGCCAAGAGTAAAAGGTGGTACAGTTACTCGTCAACGTCGTAAAAAAGTTATAAAATTAGCAAAAGGTTACTACGGTTCAAAAAATACATTATTCAAGGTTGCTAACCAACAGGTTATGAAATCTCTAATGTATGCATTCCGTGACCGTCGTCAAAAGAAACGTGACTTCCGTAAATTATGGATCACACGTATCAACGCAGCAGCTCGTATGAATGGTCTTTCTTACAGCCGCTTAATGCACGGTTTAAAAAATGCTGGCATCGAAGTTAACCGCAAGATGCTTGCTGACTTAGCTGTTCATGACGAAAAAGCTTTCGCTGAATTAGCAACAGTTGCAAAAAACAACATTAACTAATTAATTAGTTGAAACCTTAGAAGAATTTTCTTCTAAGGTTTTTTGTTTGTATTCAGAGAGAAGTTTGAAGTTCTAAAGACTAACGGATGTGTTGTTATCGATATGACAAAATCAACATAAAAACTATAGTGATATAGAAGAATATATATATGAAGTCAGGAGAATCCTCCTGGCTTTTTTTAATTATGCACGTTTGGAAAGAAGAGTATCTTTCCTAGCCGAAACGACACTGCTATAATGGAAAGATGATATGGAACTTTCATCAGATGAACAATTTAAGAGTGATGACTGAAACGTATTTGCAAATTAAGGACAAGCTATTTTATAAAGAGGTAGATAGCTGACTTATTCATAAGAACTGAAACATAATAATGAACTTTGAGATGAAACAACATTGTTGCGTAACATGCGATGTTGGAGGAGGACAATAGAATGGACTTACTACAACTATTTAAATTACAAAAAGAATTAGATGACCGTATTGCAAAAGAACATGACTTACAACCGAAAAAATTGTTAAAAGAAAAAATGTTAGCTCTTCTTGTAGAAATTGGAGAACTTGCAAATGAAACACGTTGTTTTAAATATTGGAGCAACAAACCAGCTTCGGAACGTGAAGTAATATTAGAAGAATACGTAGATGGTTTGCATTTTATTTTATCAATCGGAATTGATTTAGGTATTGATAAAAACTTCCTATTCTATAAATGTGCACAAACGAATAAAACACAAGTGGAAATTTTCTTAGACACATATGCGAAAGTAATTCGTTTTACAGATCAACCATCTATTACAAACTATATTGAATTATTTACGAGCTATCTTCGACTTGGACAAGCACTTGAATTTGAGCAAGAAGAGATTGAAAAAGCGTATTTAGATAAAAATGAAGTTAATCATCAGCGTCAAACACAAGGATACTAATTTAATTTTTGAATATTTCAATTTAATTATTGTATAATGAATTGACTGAAGAAAAAGGAGGGTGTTGGCAATGACAAAATTAGACGCGACATTGACAATGCTAAAAGAATTAACGGATGCACGTGGTATTGCTGGTAATGAACGTGAGCCACGTGAAGTAATGAAGAAATATATTGAGCCGTTTGCGGACGAACTTTCTACTGATAATTTAGGAAGTTTAGTTGCGAAAAAAGTAGGGGAAGAAAACGGCCCAAAAATTATGGTTGCAGGTCATTTAGATGAAGTTGGCTTTATGATTACGCAAATTGATGACAAAGGTTTCCTTCGTTTCCAAACGGTTGGTGGCTGGTGGTCACAAGTTATGCTTGCACAGCGCGTGACGATTGTAACGCGTAAAGGAGATGTAACAGGTGTAATTGGTTCAAAACCACCGCACATTTTACCTCCAGAAGCACGTAAAAAGCCAGTTGAAATTAAAGACATGTTCATCGATATTGGTGCTTCTAGCCAAGAAGAAGCGATGGAGTGGGGCGTACGACCAGGAGATCAAGTTGTACCTTATTTTGAATTCCAAGTGATGAAAAATGAAAAAATGTTGCTCGCAAAAGCATGGGATAACCGAATCGGTTGTGCAATTGCAATTGACGTATTAAAACAATTAAAAGATGAAAAGCATCCAAACGTTGTATACGGCGTTGGAACTGTACAAGAAGAAGTTGGTCTTCGTGGCGCAAAAACATCTGCGAATTATATTAAACCAGATATCGCGTTCGCAGTAGATGTTGGTATCGCTGGAGATACACCGGGTGTAACGTCAAAAGAAGCGCAAAGTAAAATGGGCGATGGACCACAAATCATTTTATATGATGCTTCTGTTATTGGACATACAGGTTTACGTGATTTCGTAGTTGATGTTGCTGATGAATTACAAATCCCGTATCAATATGATTCAGTAGCCGGCGGGGGAACTGATGCGGGTGCGATTCACATTGCTGTAAACGGTATTCCTTCTATGGCAATTACAATTGCAACACGCTATATCCATTCACATGCAGCAATGTTACACCGTGATGATTATGAAAATGCAGTAAAGTTAATTGTAGAAGTTATTAAACGTCTTGATAAGGATGCTGTACATAACATTACATTTAATTAATAGAAAAAGCGAAGGAGATTTTCCTTCGCTTTTTTGTGTTTTAAAAAGGTCGCTCTAATCCCGCTGCAGTATGAGCGCCTAAAATAATTAAACGAGTTAATTGCATCGCCATAAAATGCGGGGTATATATCATTCCTCTTTTTAACCATGACATAATCATTCCGATGTGAGCCCCTGTCACATAACTAATCAAAATATCACGAGGAACCATAAGATCTTCGTCATCTGGTTGTGAAATAGACAAGCTTAATGTTAAATGCACTTGTATCGTTTTCATCATTTTATAAGAATAGTTTCCGGCAGCCTTATCCCCAAGCATAACGTTATAGAAGTTCACGTTTTCTGCGATATGTTCGAATAAAGCCAAAAATGTAGGATGAGGTGAATCGAATGTAAGTTGAAAATCTTCTTTATTTCTATTTTTCGGTTTAATTACTTCTGCTAGCTTCTCTAACATTTCTTCAATACTTTTGTCTAATAGGTCATATTTATCATGGTAATGGCTATAAAATGTAGCACGATTTACTGGAGCGCGTTCTGCGATATGTTGCACAGTTACATTTTCAAAGCCTTTTTCGCCTACTAAAGCGACAAAAGCATCCTGAATGAGTTGTCTCGTTCGCTTTACACGTGGATCATTTGTATTTTTAATAGACATTTTACTTCTCCTCGTTTAATTTTCTATACTTAAACAACATATTGGTATTATATTGTTGTTTAAGCAACATTTCATGCGTAAATTGTCGGTTGTAGATTCAAAATAATTATTTATAATTATAAACGATAGTCCTTCAGAAATCAGCACCGCTCGCAGGTAGATAAGTTTCGATTTACGCTGCAGATGGTGTGATTTTTTTGTTAAAAGGTTAATATAATTAACAATTAAACAATCTAAACAATAAGGACATAAATAGTTTAGAAAAAAATTATATGCGATATAAGGAGAGGAATGCAATGAATCAGTTTCGAAGAATGGTAATTATCAACATTATCACATTAATTGTACTAGTTGGCGGCGGTATTGGCGGTTATTACTATTACAACCAAACGGAAAATTACTTGAAAACAGACAATGCAAAGATTGATGGAAAGGTAATTCCGGTTGCTTCGCCAGTAGCAGGTAAACTAACTGACTGGAAAGCTGAAGTAGGAAAAAATTATAATGAGAACGATAAATTAGGTGCTGTTACTGTAGCGGCAGCTAATGGAGAACAAACAGTAGATGTAACAATTCCACAAAATGCAACGGTTGTACAATCAAACGCAACAACAAATGCTTTCGTTGGAGCTGGTAGCCCGATTGCTTACGCATTCGATATGAACAATTTATGGGTAACAGCAAACATTGAAGAAACAGTGATTGATGATGTTCAAAAAGGTCAAACAGTAGATGTATATGTAGATGCATACCCAGATACAACGTTAACAGGGAAAGTAGAACAAGTTGGATTAACAACAGCAAATACATTCTCAATGTTACCATCAAGTAATGCAACAGCGAACTATACGAAAGTAAAGCAAGTTGTACCAGTTAAAATTTCTTTAGATCATAGTAAATCAGTAAATATTGTTCCTGGAATGAATGTGTCAGTTCGTATTCATAAGTAAGGGGGAGATGAGATGTCCTCAATTACAATTGTAGGATATGCACTATTTTGTATAATCGTCTTCTTCCTTGTAAATCGTCTTTTACGAAAGAAAAAAACGAACGTGGGAGAAGAACAAGTCCCAGCCGTAAGTAAAATAGAAGTAAGTAAGCTAGAAGCAGAAGAAAAAGAAAATGAACAAAAGCAAGAAGTAGAAATTTCTAATGTAGTTGAATTAGAAACAGGCAAGCAAGAAGAAGTAAAACAAGAAAAAGAAATGCCGAAAAAACAAACGTCTATGCCTATAGAGAATGTGAATGTAAAAGCAGTTGTAACAGTATTAATTCTCGGCATGTTCGTTTCTATTTTAAACCAAACAATCATTAACGTTGCATTGCCTCCGTTAATGAATGAATTTAACGTATCAACTTCAACGGCGCAATGGTTAATTACAGGATTTATGCTTGTAAATGGTATTTTAGTACCGATTAGTGCCTTTTTAGTTTCACGATTTACGTATCGTAAATTATTTGTAGCAGCAATGTTATTCTTCACTGTAGGGTCTATCATTTGTGCTATATCAGGAAACTTTACAATGATGATGACAGGTCGTATTATTCAAGCGGTCGGTGCAGGTATTTTAATGCCAGTTGGTATGAACATCTTTATGACGTTATTCCCGCCTCATAAGCGCGGAGCAGCGATGGGATTACTAGGTGTTGCAATGATTTTAGCGCCAGCTATTGGACCAACTGTAACAGGCTGGGTTATTGAAAACTATAGCTGGAATTTAATGTTCTATGCGATGTTTATTATCGGTTTAATTATTACGTTCCTATCTTTAAAATTCTTTACACTCGCTCAGCCAGTGTCTAAAACGAAATTAGATGTATTTGGTGTAATTAGTTCAAGTATTGGACTAGGTAGCTTACTGTACGGATTTAGTGAGGCTGGAAATAATAGTTGGACTAGTGCAGAAGTTGTTATTTCACTTATCATTGGTGTAATTGGTTTAGCATTATTTATTTGGAGAGAGTTAACAACGGACAATAAAATGCTTGATTTACAAGTGTTTAAATACCCAGTATTTACTTTTACTTTAGTAATTAATGCAATCGTTACGATGGCATTATTCGGAGGTATGTTATTACTTCCAGTATATCTGCAAAATATTCGCGGCTTTACGCCAATTGAATCAGGTTTACTACTTCTTCCAGGATCATTAATTATGGGGATCATGGGACCAGTAGCGGGTAAATTATTCGATAAATATGGCATTCGTCCATTAGCGATAATTGGATTGGCAATTACGACCTATGCGACATATGAATTTACAAAATTATCGATGGATACACCGTATAGTGTTATTATGACGGATTATATTATACGTTCAATTGGTATGTCATTCATTATGATGCCAATTATGACAGCTGGTATGAACGCACTGCCGATGAAATTAATTTCTCACGGTACAGCAACGCAAAATACGTCAAGACAAGTAGCTGGTTCAATCGGAACAGCGATTTTAATCACACTTATGACGCAACAAACAACTGCTCACGTAGCAGATTACGGCAACATGTTAACAACTTCAAACCCAATATTAGTTGATAAAGTACACGGCATGGGTCAAAGCTTAGCTGCTTTAGCTGGATCAGCTCAAGCAGGAGATGCGATGAGCACACAACTATTATATGGACAAATTTCAAAGCTATCTGCAATTAACGGTATTAACGATGCCTTCTTAATTGCAACGATACTAGCAGGTATTGCTTGGGTGTTATCGTTCTTCTTACAATCAGGCAATAAACCAAATAGAAAAGCAGGGAATTAATTTCCCTGCTTTTTGTTTTCCTATAAAAGGATTCAATTAGATGTAGAATGAATCACCTGCAGACATGAGTTCCCAGAAAATAACCCCCAGTAGTCCCGCAATAAAAATAATAAATCCTATGTTGCGTATACTTTTAATTTTTGCTTGTAATCCACTTACTCCTGCCGATAATCCAGTTAAAGAAAACAATATCCAATATAAAGTAGTTGAAATAGGGAGGATTGTCTCGCTATTCACCCCCATGCTCCAAAAAACAAAAGGTAGCGTTACAAAGGAAAAGCTAAGTACCCCCATTAAACCAATAAATAATTTCCGATGTTTAATACTAGTAATAATTAAAAAAATACCACCGAAAAATCCGCATAAAACAAGAAGGGGCATATAAACAATCCAAAGGAAGCTAAACATATATAATCTCCTTTTATGTAATAAGCTATATTTTACTACGTAAGGTTTATTTTGGATATTATTAATGGATATATATAAATTGAAGGAAATGGGTAATAACGATATGGATTATCAAAAACGCTAACCGCAGAAGAGTTTGAAGTTATGAGAAAAGAGTAAAAAGAGGTATCGCGATGATACCTCTTTTCAACTCAAGAATGCCAACATGTTATTCATAATATGAAATAACATAGCTGGAATAATGGACTTTGTTTTTTTACATAAAATGGCCATTAATAATCCCATAAAGAAAGTAATTACCATTACCCCAAGTGAGTATGTATGAGCGATACCGAAGAAGAAACTTGTTACGATGGCTGCAATCCAAAATGGAAAGCGTTCTGAGAAGAAGCGAAGTATAAAACCACGGAAAATAAGTTCTTCAAAAATGGGTGTGAGTATTGCAAAGCTGAGAAGTAATAATATTTGATATTGCTTAAAGACGTCTAAGCTTAGTGCGGAAGATTGCTGCTTTGTTGCGTCTTGGAACACATAATTTAACAAGATGTAATTGAGTATGATGTTGATAACGAAGAAAAGAAGTAAGTATACGTATGTGCGCCATTCTTTCAGTGTTTTAAAGTTAAAAGATTTTAGTAGTAATTTTTTTGCGGGTTCGAATTTAAAAATGAAGAATAACAATACAGCTAGTTGTAATACGGTACTTGCAGTATTTGCAATAGATTCATATAGGGCAACTTGTTTTTTATCTGTAAGACCTGCTGTATAAATTGTTAATGGCATTGCGAGGAACACAGTAATAAGTCCGGTTCCGAAAAAAGCGAATAAAACGGAGCTAATAAATTGTCCCCATGACATAGAGTATTTCTGTTCATTAGAAAGCTGTGTAGCGGGTTGCATTTGTAAAATCACCTCTTTTATATTTATATATTTAATTATAAAGTAATTTGTTTTTGAATGTAACATTTAAATATTACATATAAAGTGAAACTTTAATCATTGGGGAGGTTCATCCCCCACTGATTATCAGCCCTCACCAATCGGGCTTTTACGGGCAGTTGATTCCCCACCTAACTTCCTCGTCTTTGCTGAATTTCGAGGTGGGGGTCTTACTGCCCGTTAATGCGGGATAAAGGTTTATTTTCCATAAAATAATAAAAGAGGTATCACCCTGTAGTGATGCCTCTTTCTCATTGATAACTATGTTCTGCCTTGTTATTCAATTTGGCTTGCTCTATTTGCAATTCACGCTCTACCAATCGATCTAATTGCTGAATAGCTTTAAGTGCTTTTTCATAAGAAATCGTTCTATAATGATGAGCTCCGCCTGGTTCTTCATCTGCTTCGTCTGCCCATTTAATAATGTTTTGAAGAGATGTTCTTTCAATTTCTTGTTCCACTAAGAAAGAATCTGTATGCAGAAGAATCGCGATAGAAATTTCTTTTGCTAGTTTCGGATGTTCTCCTAATCTAATAAGCAATTTATGAGCTCTTTCTGCTCCTTTAATCGCATGGATATCATTCTTTTTATACAAGTCATAGTCCCATTCTCCCTCACTGTACCATGTGTGATGTCCGATATCATGAAGGAAACCAGCTTTTGTTGCAGCATCGACTGAGGCATGATGCTTTTTCGCTAAGTGAAACGCATGGTAAGCGACAGCAATCGCGTGGACCATTCCAGAACGGTTCACATATTTTTGGGTAATGTGGTGTTTAAAAACTTGTTCAAGCGTAATACGTTGCATAAAACATTCACTCCTTTTTATCTAATGGTGTCTATAAGAAAATCGATCGGTTTAAATGTATTTTGAACATTGTACTCCATCATAGTTCGTTAGTAAAGTAGAAATGTTTAGGAGAAGAAAAATTTTTCCGTAAAAAAAATCACCTTTGCTTATGCGAAGGTGATTTTCAAATTGCTTATTTTTTTAATCCTTGCTCTAGTGTTTCTAACATTTCGTGCTTTTCATTTTCATCAGCGTTTTTCCAAATAACTTCAAATAAAACGCCAAGACCTGGAAGCATTTTTTCTTCACCGCTTTGAATTGCATCGACAATCGTTTCTTGTAATTGATCTTGTGAATTACCAGATACATTCGCTAATACGGCACCGCGTAAATTAAAACTCATTGCTTTCACCTCTTCTTCAGAATTGAAACTGACGTTAGTTTTTGTTCTTTTTTATGTAAATATGTATGAAAAATAGGCTATAATGATAAGACAAGAAGAGAGGGAAATACATATTATGAAAAACATTGATTCAGTACAAAATCCGCGTGTAAAGCAGTGGAAAAAGCTGCAAACGAAAAAAGAACGCGATAAAAAAGGTTTATTTTTTGTAGAAGGATTCCACTTAGTAGAGGAAGCTCTGAAGGCAGGAATTGTAACAGAACTTATCGTTTCAGATCAGACAGACCTTCCGAAAGATTGGACAGTTAATGATGTGGAAATGTATATCGTGCCTGAGGCGATTGTAAAAGTACTTCGTGAAACAGAAACGACACAAGGTGTATTTGCTGTTTGTGAGAAGCATGAGAAAGAAGTAGCTCTTACTGATGGGAAATTCCTTTTATTAGATGGCCTGCAAGACCCAGGTAATTTAGGAACAATTATTCGTACAGCTGATGCAGCTGGTATTCACGCCGTTGTGCTTGGAGAAGGTTGTGTTGATGTTTACAATAGTAAAGTACTCCGCTCTACACAAGGTTCTATTTTCCACTTACCAATTGTAAAAGGGAACTTAGAAGAATGGGTAGACAAGTTAAAAGAAAATAACGTTCCTGTATATGGAACAGCTCTTGAAAATGGAGTTCCGTATGGTGAAGTAACACCGGCCGGTAGTTTTGCATTAATTGTAGGAAATGAAGGAAGCGGCGTAAGCCAAGAAATTCTTGCAAAAACGGATCAAAACTTGTATATTCCGATTTACGGTGGGGCAGAATCATTAAATGTTGCGGTTGCAGCAGGGATTTTAACGTATTATTTGCAAAGCCCAGTTGCGAACAAATAAAAAACTTCTTATAATAAGTTGAAGTATATTATATTAAAAGTTAAATAACGAAAAACGTTGATAGAGAAGAGTAACTTACAAAATCGCCATATAGGGAGAGAATGCCTTAGACTGAAAGCATTCTTATGGTAGACGGAAGTGAATTCACCTCTGGAGTTGACGCCAGGACCATATATATGTAAAGGCGTTCCGGTCAGAATTGATCGTTATAACTAATGAGTGGGCAGACTTGTTCTGTCAATTTAGGGTGGTACCGCGAATTTACCTCGTCCCTTTTTGGGAGCGAGGTTTTTTTATTTTTAAAATTAGGAGGGTTCCAAAATGGAAGCACGTTTAAAAGAGCTAAAGCAAAAAGCGTTAGAGCTTATTGAAGAAGCGAAAGAGCTAAAGGGCTTAAACGACGTACGCGTAGCGTATTTAGGAAAAAAAGGTCCAATTACAGAAGTATTACGCGGCATGGGAAAATTATCAGCAGAAGAGCGTCCGCGTATGGGAGCATTAGTAAATGAAGTACGTGAAGCAATTCAAACGCGTCTAGAAGACAAAATTGGTAACTTAGAAAAAGCAGTAATTGAAGCGAAATTAGCTACGGAAACAATTGATGTTACACTACCAGGTCGTCCTGTTGAAACAGGTTGTCACCATCCGTTAACAGCTGTTGTTGAACAAATTGAAGATGTATTCATCGGTATGGGTTATGAAGTAGCTGAAGGAACAGAAGTAGAAAAAGACTACTACAACTTCGAAGCACTAAACTTACCGAAAGATCACCCAGCACGTGACATGCAAGATACATTCTACATTACAGAAGAAACGTTACTACGTACACATACATCTTCTGTGCAAGCACGTACGATGGAAAATAATAAAGAAAAAGGCCCAATCAAAATTATCTGTCCTGGTAAAGTGTATCGCCGCGATGATGATGATGCGACGCATTCACATCAGTTCATGCAAATTGAAGGTCTTGTAATTGATAAAAACATTCGTATGAGTGACTTAAAAGGTACACTGCAAGTATTCGTGAAAAAGATGTTCGGTGAAGATCGTGAAATCCGTCTTCGTCCAAGTTTCTTCCCATTCACAGAGCCATCTGTAGAGATGGATATTTCTTGTATGATGTGTCACGGTAAAGGTTGCGGCACTTGTAAAGGAACTGGCTGGATTGAAATTTTAGGCGCAGGTATGGTTCACCCGAACGTACTTGAAATGGCTGGTTATGATTCAAAAGAATATCAAGGTTTCGCATTCGGTATGGGCGCAGAGCGTATCGCAATGTTGAAATACGGCGTAGATGACATTCGTCATTTCTATACAAATGATGTACGTTTCTTACAACAATTCAAACGAGCGTAAGGGAAGGAGAGGATAAATATGTTCGTATCATATCGTTGGTTACAAGAGTATGTAGATATTAAAGATGTAACAGCACAAGAACTAGCAGACAAAATCACGAAAAGTGGTATTGAAGTAGAAGGCGTTGAAGTATTAAATAAAGGTGTAAAAGGTGTTGTAGTTGGTCACGTATTAGAATGTGAAAAACACCCAGAAGCTGATAAATTAAGCAAATGCTTAATCGATATCGGTGAAGAAGAACCAGTTCAAATTATTTGTGGAGCTGCTAATATTGCAAAAGGTTTAAAAGTACCAGTTGCAAAAGTTGGTGCTGTACTTCCTGGTAACTTCAAAATTAAAAAAGCAAAACTACGTGGTGAAGCTTCTCACGGTATGGTTTGTGCTCTTCAAGAGCTTGGCATTGATGGAAAGTTAGTTTCAAAAGACTATGCAGATGGTATCTTCATCTTCCCAAGTGACGCTGAAGTTGGTGTGGATGCACTTGAAATTTTAAACTTACACGATGAAGTACTTGAGCTTGGTTTAACACCAAACCGTGCAGATTGCTTAAACATGTTAGGTGTTGCATATGAAGTGGCTGCTATTTACGGCCGCGAAGTAAAACTTCCAGCTATCGAATTACAAGAAACAGCAGAAAAAACTTCTGATTATATTTCTGTAAGTGTAGAAGCGAAAGAAGAAAACCCATTATACATTGCAAAAATGGTTAAAAACGTAAAGATTGGTCCATCACCAATGTGGATGCAAACTCGTCTTATGGCAGCTGGCATTCGTCCAATTAGCAACGTAGTTGATATTACAAACTACATTTTAATGGAATACGGTCAACCGTTACATGCATTCGATTACGATAAATTAGGTTCAAAAGAAATCGTTGTTCGTCTTGCAAAAGAAGGCGAAAAAATTGAAACGTTAGATGATCAAGAGCGTACATTACAAAGCCACCACCTTGTAATTACAAACGGAACAAAAGCTTTAGCTGTTGCTGGTGTAATGGGCGGAGCGGATTCTGAAGTTACAAATGAGACAGTAAACGTTCTAATTGAGTCTGCATACTTTGCAGGTCAAACAGTGCGTCGCACATCAAAAGACTTAGGTCTTCGTAGTGAATCAAGTGCACGTTTCGAAAAAGGAATCGACCCAACACGTACATTTGAAGCAATTCAACACGCAGCTGCTTTAATGGCGAAATACGCTGGCGGAGAAGCACTTGAAGGTGTAGTAGAAGCTGACAACTTACAAGTACAAGAGCGTACAGTATCTGTTACTGCTGAAAAAGTAAACCGTGTATTAGGTACAAACATTTCTGCGAGTGAAATGGGTACAATGTTCACAAACTTGAAATTCCCATTCACAGAAGTAGAAGGAACATTCCATGTAAATGTACCAGCACGTCGTCCTGATATTACAATTTCAGAAGACTTAGTAGAAGAAGTGGGCCGTCTATACGGTTATGACCACATTCCAGTTACATTACCTTCTGGAACGATGACTCGTGGTAAATTAACATCAGCACAAACGAAACGTCGTAAAGTACGTCGCTTCTTAGAGGGTGCTGGTTTATATGAAGCAATTACGTATTCATTAACAAGCGCTGACAAAGCGAAACAATACATGGTTGAGCCAAACGAAAAAGCACCTGTAAACCTTGCGCTTCCAATGAGCGAAGAGCGTAGCCAACTTCGTTTAAGTTTAGTGCCACAATTGCTAGAAGCAGTTTCATACAATGTTGCTCGTAAAAACGACAGCGTTGCTTTATACGAAGTAGGTTCTATCTTCTTACCAACAGAAGCAGGAGAACTTCCGAAAGAAGAACAACACCTTGCAGGTGTTATGACAGGTCTTGCTCTTCACCATGCATGGCAAGGTGAGAAGAAAGTAGTAGACTTCTTCGTTATGAAAGGTGTACTAGAAGGACTATTCGACGTACTTGGCGTTTCAAACCAAATCACATATGCACCAGCAAAACGTGAAGGTATGCATCCAGGCCGTACAGCTGATATCGTATTAGATGGCGAAGTAATTGGTTTCATCGGTCAATTGCACCCAGAAGCAGAAAAACAATTAGATGTGAAAAATACATTCGTATTTGAACTATCTCTTGTAAAAGTATTCGGTGCAGACGCTGAAGAAACTTACTACTCAGCAATTCCGCGTTTCCCATCTATGACACGTGACATGGCTGTTGTGGTAACAAAAGAAACAAAAGCTGGTGAAATGAAGCAAGTCATTGCTGAAGCTGGCGGAGAACTTCTGAAAGACGTAACACTATTCGACTTATACGAAGGTGAAAAAATGGAAGAAGGCAAGAAATCACTTGCATTCTCTATGACTTACTTCGATGCAGAACGTACGTTAACAGATGAAGAAGTAACAGAAGCGCATAACCGTGTATTAACAACGGTAGAAGAGAAATTTGGTGCGGAGTTACGTAAGTAATTAGAAAATTGCCGGATTCATTCCGGCAATTTTTTTATTGCACAATCGTCGACAGATGTCGGTAAGTCGATATATTACAAAAATCGCTTATATATTTTCTGGCATCTTGCATCTTTCTCTCGAATGTAGTACATTAATTTTAGTTTAACAAAATGAAAGACGATGATAAGGAAAAGTAGTATATACTATAATCCAAAGCGAGTCAGGGGCGGTGAGAGCCTGATGAGGCGGTATATGTGAAGAACACCTTGGAGTTGCTAACCGAAATTGAATCTTGTATTCAAGAGTAGACTTAGACGGGAATCCGGCCTGTTACAAACCGGGAAGTATGTATTACATACGAGTTAAAGTTGGTCTTTATGACAAATTGGGTGGTACCGCGAAGTTTAACCTTTCGTCCCTTTATGGATGAAAGGTTTTTTTGTATTTAAATATATCAGCAAAGGAGAATTTCACTATGGAAAACACATTAGTAAAAAGTCTGTATAGAGATACAGAAAAGTATGCAGGTCAAACAGTACAAGTATCAGGGTGGATTCGTAACTTACGTGATTCAAAAGCATTTGGTTTCATCGAATTAAACGACGGTAGCTTCTTCAAAAGCGTTCAAATCGTTTTCGATACAGAATTAGAGAACTTTAAAGAAATTGCAAAGCTTCCACTTAGCTCTTCAGTGAAAGTAGAAGGTAAAGTAATTGCAACGCCTGGAGCGAAGCAACCATTTGAAATTAAAGCAGAAAAAATTGATATCGAGGGCTTATCAGATTCTGATTACCCACTTCAAAAGAAGCGTCATACGTTTGAATACTTACGTACAATCGCTCACTTACGTCCAAGAACAAATGCATTCTCTGCAACGTTCCGCGTACGTTCTATCGCAGCATTTGCGATTCACCAGTTCTTCCAAGAGCGTGGATTTGTACATGTTCACACACCAATCATCACTGGTAGTGATACAGAAGGTGCTGGCGAAATGTTCCGCGTAACAACACAAGATTTAAACAACGTACCAAAAGGTGAAGACGGACAAGTTGATGAATCAAAAGACTTCTTCGGTAAAGAAACAAACTTAACAGTAAGTGGACAGCTGAACGCTGAAGCGTATGCATTAGCATTCCGTGATGTATATACATTCGGACCTACATTCCGTGCGGAAAACTCAAACACAACTCGCCACGCTGCTGAGTTCTGGATGGTTGAGCCTGAGATTGCATTCGCTGAGTTAGGCGATGTAATGGATCTTACAGAAGATATGCTGAAATATGCAATGAAATATGTATTAGAGCATGCACCAGAAGAAATGGACTTCTTCAACAGCTTCGTTGATAAAACAGTTCTAGAGCGTATGAACAACGTGATTAACTCTGACTTCGGTCGCATCACATATACAGAAGCAATTAAAGTACTTCAAGAATCAGGTGCTGACTTCAAATACCCAGTAGAATGGGGTATTGACTTACAAACAGAGCATGAAAGATACTTATCAGAAGAGATCTTCAAACGCCCTGTATTCGTAACTGACTACCCGAAAGACATTAAAGCGTTCTACATGCGTATGAATGAAGATGGAAAAACAGTAGCTGCTACTGACCTTCTAGTTCCTGGCATCGGCGAATTAATCGGCGGAAGTCAACGTGAAGAAAGAATGGACGTTTTAGTAGACAGAATTAAAGAATTAGGTATGAACGAAGAGGACTACTGGTGGTACTTAGAACTTAGAAAATACGGCGGTACAAAACACGCTGGATTCGGTCTAGGTTTCGAGCGCTTCCTAATGTACATCACTGGTATGGCTAACATCCGTGACGTAATTCCATTCCCAAGAACTCCAGGTTCTTCTGAGTTTTAAGATATGAAAAAGCGAGAGGGTTTCCTCTCGCTTTTTATTTTGCATAGTTTATTATCTCGTAGCAAAAAGTAACGCGAAGGGGTGAATATAAATGAGTAAAAAAGTGAAAAAAGATCATTCAAGGTCAAGCCTTGGTTCTCCAGAAGTAGAAGGACAAGGAACGACGACACATGAAACAGGTTCACATAAAGTACCTTCATCAAATAAGAAGCAGAAACGAAGCTAACATAAAAAAGGAGAGTCTTGGCGACTCTCCTTTTTTCATGTATTACATCTTCTTATCGTTAATTTCTTTTGTAATTTTATCTACATCTTTGTCTAATCGATCTAAATAGAAAAACCATAGTAAACTCATGAACACGTAATAGATGGCCATAACGCCAAGGCTATCAGATATGTTTTCGAATGTGGATTTAGTAGTGAAGAAAGCTCCCCAAATGGTAGAAATAGTGAGGTAAGAAAGAGGACCTACGATGTGTACGAAAGCATAAAGTACCTTTTTTACTTTTACAGCGTTCATATGAAAAACCTCCTATTTCTAATCATACATTCAAGTTCCTCACAGAAGTGTTGTAGTTTTGCTGGATTATGTATTAACAAGCGGGCATCGTGTTTCCCGATAAACCTGCGGATCCGAAAGTTTAATAAAAAAGATCGACCATAACGCTCTATTAAATCGTTGAACTCTCGTTGTTCACTTAGTAGCTGAATGTTTTCCCTAATTTCGAACTGTCTTTCATGTGGATCACCTAGTAAAATATTTAGAATCATTTGTAGAAGTAGCAATGGGAATCTCCTCCTATGTTAGAATAATCTGTATATTGTAATTGTAACAAAACTATAAGGACAATAGTAGGGTGAAACAAAAAACAGGAGTTTGTAGGCTCCTGTTTTTGTCGATACTATTTTAATAAGCGAAACGCCTTCTCCGTATTAGCGAAATGCAGTTTCACAAACTCGGTTAATCGTTCTTTACCAAGCTTTTGAATTAATTTAGCTGCAGCAATATCAACTTGTTTACCAGCACCTTTTGGAAGTGGCATACCAGCTTTTTTACTTAGTTCGTCAAACTGTTTTACGAATGAGTAGCGAGCTAAAATAGAAGCAGCGGCTACTGCTAAATGGACGCTTTCACCTTTCGTAGCGAAATAAACATTTTCACGCTGTACCTGTTTTTGTTTTGCTAAATATTTATAGTATGTATCAGGTTGTGTGAATTGATCGATTAAGACGCCTTCAGGTTTTGTAGGTGCCATTTTAGCTAATAAGTTTGTAATAGCTTTATTGTGTAGTAAAGCTTTTAACTTACCTTGGTTGTTTCCTTTATCAAATAGCTCGTTATATTTTTCATTATGAAGGACAAGGGAGCTGTAAGGAACAACGTGTAGAAGTTGTTTCGCAATGGCAGTAATTTGATCGTCATTTAAGTTTTTAGAGTCTTTTACACCAAGTTCTTTTAGTAGTGGAATTTGCTTTGCATCTACATATACAGCAACGACTGTCATCGGTCCAAAGAAATCTCCCGTACCAACTTCATCAGACCCTACAATAGACATTGTACTGATGGAAGCAGGCGGTGCATAACGGTGGGAATCAACAGATTTTTTTACAGCTGTTTTGGGTGTTTGAGAGACAGTTTGCCAACGAGAAGCTTCTGCTTCAGCGCGGCCTCCTTGGAACATTACTTTTCCAGATTTATACGCTGTGATTGTGCAAGATGGCACTTTTGCCATGAAGATTCCGCCTTGCGGAGTTTTCGGGCTAAGCGAATGTTTATATTGTTGTTTCATGTCTTCAATTACTGTAGAATTTGTTTGAATTACGATAGAATTTGACATAATGGTCACCCCTTTTTTTATATTGTTATTTTTATCATATCGGATTGTTCTTTCTGTTTCCATATTATGAAGGTTCATGGTATGATAAACTTTAGGATTCTGTACGTGATTGGAGGCCGGTGAGTTGTCACAACAAAAGGGAAAGAAAAGTCGAATTAATGTAGAAATCTATGGTCAGCAATATTCAGTTGTTGGCGATGAAAGTACAAGTCATATCCGCATGGTAGCAGCGATTGTGGATGATAAAATGCGCGAACTCAATGCCAAGAATCCTTCGCTTGACACGAGTAGACTAGCGGTATTGACGGCGGTAAACGTCATACACGATTACATAAAATTAAAAGAAGAACATGAGAAATTGAAAGAAAGTATGACAAAAAAAGGAATGGAATAACATGATTGATATTATTATCATTTTACTGCTTGTTATGGGATTTTTCCTCGGCTTACGCAGAGGGTTTATTCTGCAACTTGTAAAGTTAACAAGCTTTATTATCGCATACCTTGTTGCATACTGGTACTGTAAAGATTTAGCGCCAGCACTTGCGAAATTTATTCCGTATCCATTTGATAAAAACGTATCTGTTCCAGAATGGATTGATGCAAATAATATTGAGACAGTATTTTATCAAGCGCTTGCGTTTATCATATTGTTTATTATCACTAAAATTGCACTTTCATTACTTGGTAATTTGTTAAATATGTTTGCAGAAATACCGGTTTTAAAGCAAGTAAATGCGTTTGCGGGGGCAATCCTCGGATTTTTAGAAGTATATATTATTTTGTTTGTCTTAATTATCATTGGAAATATTCTTCCGATTGAACAAGTACAAACACCATTACAAAAATCATCAATTAGCAAAATAATTGTAGACGATACACCGATTCTATCTGAAAAGGTGAAGGAACTATGGCAGACAGGTAGCAGAGTATAACTTCTCTTTTTTCGGAAAGAGAAGTTTTTTTCTATGAAAGAAAGGCGGGGCAATGATGAAAGTAAATAAAAAACAAGTTATCAAATTATTAGAGACAATCGGGCTTTTTATGGAACTAAAGGGTGCGAATCCATTTAAAATATCTGCATTTCGTAAAGCGGCAGCAGCATTAGAAAGTGACGATCGTAGTCTTTCTGAAATTGAAGATTTCACAAAGATTCCAGGAATCGGAAAAGGAACAGCAGCCGTTATTCAAGAATATATAGAATCGGGAACATCTGAAGTATTGCAAGAACTTGAGAAAGAAGTACCAAGTAGCTTATTGCCGTTATTAAAACTACCAGGACTTGGTGGTAAAAAGGTGGCTAAGTTATATAAAGAACTTGGTGTTGTTGATATGGAATCGCTAAAAGCTGTTTGTGAGGAAAATAAAGTACAGGCTTTAGCAGGTTTCGGTAAGAAGACAGAAGAGAAAATATTAGAAGCAATCGATCAAGTAGGCTCTCGTCCAGAGCGTTTACCAATTGCGATGGTATTGCCTATTGCCGGGGAAATAGAGGAGAAATTGTCGAATATTGCTGAAGTAATTCGTTTCTCTCGCGCTGGTAGCTTACGCCGTGTTCGTGAGACAGTGAAAGATTTAGATTTTATCATTGCAACGACAGAACCAGCAGCGGTACGTGAGCATTTACTACAATTCGATAACATGATTGAAGTAATCGCGAGTGGAGATACGAAAGTTTCTGTCCGTCTTCAATATGAATATGATATTTCAATTGATTTTCGTTTAGTAAAACCAGAAGAGTTTATTACAACTCTTCACCATTTCACAGGATCAAAGGACCATAACGTAAAAATGCGTCAAATCGCAAAAGATAAAGGCGAGAAAATTAGTGAGTACGGTGTAGAGAACTTGGAAACAGGTGAAGTGAAAACATTTGAGACTGAAGAAGACTTCTTCGCTCATTTCGGTCTGCCATTTATTCCGCCAGAAGTGCGTGAAGATGGAAAAGAAATTGAATTAATTAAAGAGTATCCAAACTTAATTCAGTTTTCCGATATACAAGGTGATTTACATATGCATACAACTTGGAGTGACGGTGCTTTTTCTATTGAAGAAATGGTACAAGCGTGCCGTGCTCGTGGATACAAGTTTATGGCGATTACTGATCACTCGCAATACTTGAAAGTAGCGAATGGTTTAACGAAAGAGCGTCTTCGTGAGCAAGCGAAAGAAATTGAACGTATGAATGAAAAGTATCCAGACATTACAATTTTACGCGGAATTGAAATGGACATTTTACCAGATGCCTCGCTTGATTTTGATGATGAAGTATTAGAAGAATTAGACTATGTCATTGGAGCGATTCACTCTAGCTTCTCACAAGACCGTGAAACGATTATGAAGCGTCTGCGTACTGCACTTGAGAATAAACATGTCACAATGATTGCCCATCCGACAGGACGTCTTCTCGGGCGCCGTGAGGGTTATGATGTAGATACAGATTTATTAATTGAACTCGCAAAAGAGACAAATACAGTTTTAGAATTAAATGCGAATCCGAACCGTCTAGATTTAAGCGCGAAATTATTAAAACAAGCACAAGATGCTGGTGTAAAAGTAGCGATTAATACGGATGCTCATACACTTGAAATGTTAGAAGATATGGAAACAGGTGTAGCTGCAGCACGTAAAGGTTGGATTCAAAAAGATAACGTGATTAACACATGGGATATTGAACGTTTATTAGACTATATTAAACGTAATAAGTAACACAAGGGGGACCTGCAACATGTTAGAAAGAACGTTGCGTGTATTAGAATACAATAAAGTAAAAGAACAATTACTTGAACATACAGCCTCTTCACTTGGCCGTGATAAAGTGAAGAATTTAGTGCCGAGCACTGATTTTGAAGAAATTGTAGAAATGCAAGATACAACGGATGAAGCAGCGAAAGTCATTCGTTTAAAAGGTAGTGCACCATTAGGTGGCATTACGGATATTCGCTCAAATGTGAAGCGTGCAAAGATTGGAAGTATGTTAAGCCCGAATGAACTACTTGATATTGCGAATACGATGTATGGTAGTCGTAATATGAAACGTTTCATTGAAGATATGGCTGATAACGGTGTCGAGCTTCCGATTTTAGAAACTCATGTCGCTCAAATTGTATCTTTATATGATTTAGAAAAGAAAATTACAAATTGCATCGGTGATGGCGGTGAAGTAGTCGATAGCGCGAGTGATAAACTGCGTGGTATTCGTACTCAAATTCGTACTGCGGAAAGCCGTATTCGTGAAAAGTTAGAAAATATGACGCGTTCTTCAAACGCACAAAAGATGCTGTCTGACTCGATTGTAACGATTCGTAACGAACGTTACGTAATCCCAGTAAAGCAAGAATACCGCGGCGTATATGGCGGTATTGTTCACGATCAATCTGCTTCTGGACAAACGTTATTTATTGAACCACAAGTAATTGTAGAATTAAATAATGCACTACAAGAAGCACGTGTGAAAGAAAAACAAGAAATTGAACGCATCTTATTAATGTTAACAGAAGAAGTGGCAGTAGAAGCCGATATCGTTTTATCAAACGTAGAAGTAGTTGCAAATCTTGATTTCATCTTTGCGAAAGCTTTTTATGCGAAGCGAATTAAAGCAACGAAACCAATCGTAAATAACGAGCGTTATATGGATTTAAGACAAGCTCGTCACCCGCTAATCGATCCAGAAATTATTGTGCCAAATAACATTATGCTAGGTAAAGATTTCACAACAATTGTTATTACAGGACCGAATACAGGTGGTAAAACAGTTACGCTGAAAACGGTTGGTATTTGTGTATTAATGGCGCAATCTGGCCTTCACATTCCAGTAATGGATGAGTCAGAGATTTGTGTATTTAAAAATATCTTTGCTGATATTGGTGATGAGCAGTCGATTGAACAAAGCTTAAGTACGTTCTCCTCACATATGGTGAACATTGTAGATATTTTAGAAAAAGCTGATTTTGAAAGCTTAGTTTTATTTGATGAATTAGGTGCTGGAACAGACCCGCAAGAAGGTGCTGCACTAGCCATTTCGATTTTAGATGAAGTATGTAATCGTGGTGCTCGTGTTGTTGCTACGACGCATTACCCAGAATTAAAAGCGTACGGATATAACCGTGAGCAAGTTATTAATGCGAGTGTTGAGTTCGATGTGAACACATTAAGCCCAACGTATAAATTATTAATCGGTGTACCAGGTCGTAGTAACGCCTTTGAAATTTCGAAGCGCCTTGGATTATCTGATCGCGTTATTGACCAAGCACGTAACCACATTAGTACAGATACAAATAAAATTGAGAATATGATTGCGAAGTTAGAAGAAAGTCAAAAGAATGCAGAGCGTGACTGGAACGAAGCAGAGGCACTTCGCAAACAATCTGAGAAACTTCATCGTGAGTTGCAACGTCAAATTATTGAGTTTAACGATGAGCGTGATGAAAAACTATTAAAAGCGCAAAAAGAAGGGGAAGAAAAAGTCGAAGCTGCGAAGAAAGAAGCAGAAGGTATTATTCAAGAACTTCGTCAATTGCGTAAAGCACAGCTTGTAAATGTGAAAGACCATGAGCTTATTGAAGCGAAGAGCCGTCTAGAAGGAACAGCGCCAGAGCTTGTGAAGAAACAAAAAGTAAACGTGAAAAACACTGCGCCGAAACAACAGTTACGTGCAGGCGATGAAGTAAAAGTATTAACGTTCGGTCAAAAAGGTCAATTACTTGAAAAAGTAAGCGATACAGAGTGGAGCGTACAAATCGGTATTCTGAAGATGAAAGTAAAAGAATCTAATATGGAATACATTAACACACCGAAACAAACAGAGAAAAAAGCAGTCGCAAGTGTGAAGGGTAGAGATTACCACGTTTCATTGGAACTTGATCTTCGCGGTGAACGTTATGAAGATGCAATGATGCGCGTTGAAAAATATTTAGACGATGCCCAGCTTGCAAGTTATCCTCGTGTATCAATCATTCACGGTAAAGGAACAGGAGCGCTTCGCCAAGGTGTACAAGATTACTTGAAGAAGCACCGCGGCGTGAAGAATTACCGTTACGGTGACATGGGCGAGGGAGGCCTAGGCGTAACAGTTGTCGAATTAAAATAGCAAACAACGAAACAAAGGGGAAACCATTATATGTTTATGGACAAACTTGCAAAAGTATTGTTAGCTTGTTGTGGAATATTTTTGGTGATTGGGGTTATTTATTTAGTTGTTTTTGCGAAGTGAAAAAGCGTCAATCGTGGCATAATGATATTGCCATAGATTGACGTTTTTATTATATATGAAAAGGAACAAAACATGAAAATCAACCAATACATAAGCGAAGCAAAATCTTGCTCAAGACGCGAGACAGATCGCCTTATTAAAGCTGGACGCGTGGCTATTAATGGCGAAATATGTACGCACGGTGCACTTGTGAGCGATGGTGATGTTGTAACGATTGATGGGCAAGTTATTGTAAAAGAAGAGAAAGAAAAGGTGTACATAGCCTTTCATAAACCAGTCGGGATTACTTGTACAGCAGCTGATCATATTGAAGATAATATTATTGATTATATCAATTACCCAGAGCGAATCTTTCCAGTTGGACGATTAGATAAAGCATCGGAAGGACTTATCTTATTAACGAATGACGGCGGCATTGCGAATCGAATTTTACATGGTGATCATGAGCACGAGAAGGAATATGTTGTCAGAGTCGATAAACCTTTTACGGACTGGTTTATTGATGAGATGTCCCGCGGTGTAAAGATTAAAGATGGAATGACGAAGCCGTGCAAAGTGACAAGAGTCGATCAATCAACATTTCGTATCGTTTTAACGCAAGGAATGAACAGGCAAATTCGTAGAATGAGTCGTGCTTTCGGATTTACTGTAATAAAGCTAAAGCGAGTGCGCATTATGAATATAGAGCTAAATGAGCTTGGAGTAGGAAAATGGCGGAACATTGCAACTGAGGAATTAGAGATATTAAAAGGGCAGTTATAGGGAGGAAAAATTTTCTCCCTATATTTTTTTGTCAGAAAAAATAAAACTATTGATTTTTTAAAAAATAGCCCATATAATAAAAAACAACAAGTTTCGACAAGATATTTTATAAAAGTAATGATGAGGACATGAGTTGTATTTTACGATTCTCAGAGAGGGGAGCCTTAGGCTGTGAGCTTCCTAATACGAAAAGACAAGCTTACCACCTCTAAACTTCAAGAGTGAACTGCATGCATGATGCATTGTAATTCTTGACGGATAAAACCGTTATCAATTTACACGAGCTATAAAATGAGCTTATTTTGCTATAAATTCATTTTATTAGAATAAGGGTGGAACCACGATTTCAACACTCGTCCCTTTGTTAGGGACGGGTGTTTTTTGCGTTCTTTTACGGGGAAGTATGCTTGAAAGAGGATATGTGACGGATTTAGATTCAGAATATTTTGTCAATTAATTTTTTTAGGAGGTTAGCAGAAATGAAATCATCTTTAAAGTTTTCAGAGATGTTTGCAATAAGTTTAATGTTATTTGCACTGTTTTTTGGTGCAGGTAATATGATTTTTCCACCAGCGTTAGGGCAAGGTGCTGGAACGGACGTATGGATCGCACTGTTTGGTTTTATCGTAACAGGGGTTGGACTACCTTTATTAGGAGTAATTGTTATAGCTTTAAAGGGAGATATTAATGAGCTAGCAGGACGTGTACATCCTATATTCGCACTTGTTTTTATCACTGCAATTTATTTATGTTTAGGCGTATTCGTAAGTGTGCCGCGTACAGGAACAGTAGCTTATGAGATGAGTGTTGCACCGTTTTTACCAAGTGAGATAGCTGGTCAGTCATATCCACTTGTTATCTTTACACTTATTTTCTTTGCAGTCACTTTCTATTTAGCTTTAAATCCTTCGAAATTAGTGGGTCGTATTGGTAAAGTGCTAACTCCAATACTATTAGCTGTTATTGCAATTATCGTAGGTAAAGCACTTATTACACCAATTGGAGAATTTGGTGCACCGACAGAAGCGTATAGTGCTCCTCTCTTTAAAGGATTTATTGACGGATATTTAACTTTAGATGGACTTGCAGCACTGGTATTCGGAAATGTTGTAATTCATGCGTTAAAAGAAAAAGGCATTACAAATAAAAACAGTATTGCAAAAGTAACAATCTTTGCAGGATTTATTGCAGCGCTTGGTTTACTACTTGTGTATTTAGCACTTGCTTATCTTGGAGCTTCTAGTGTGTCACTTGGAATGGGCGCAAACGGAGGAATTATTTTAACAAATGTCGTGAATCATTTATTTGGTAGCTACGGAACTTTATTACTAGGGATCGCAATTACAGCAGCATGTTTAACAACTTCTGTAGGTATTGTTGCAGCTTGTGGTGATTACTTCTCTTCCTTATTACCAAAGCTTTCTTATCAAAAAGTCGTTTTCATTTTCTGTGTATTAGCATTTATGGTAGCAAACCTTGGGTTAACTCAGTTAAATGCATTAGCATTACCAATCTTAATCGCCATTTATCCAATTGGAATCGTACTTATCGTACTATCACTTGTTGAAAACTACGTTCGTCTTCCATTAGCGATGTATGTGGGCGGGATTGTAGGAGCATTTGCAATAAGTTTCTTTGATGGGTTACACAATGCAAACCTTCAAATTGCAGCGCTAGCACCTATTTTAGATAAGATTCCATTATATAGTGTAGGAATTGGTTGGTTAGTTCCAGGCATAATCGGTATAGGATTTGGTTATATAGTTTCTAAGTTTCAAAAGCAGAAAATTGCTGTAGAAAAATAGAGAAAAGAGGCTTTCTATAATAGAAAGTCTCTTTTTTTGTAGAAAAAGCCATATATAGAGAAATTCAGATATTAAAAATTTTATACGTAATATAGTTGACAAAAAATTTATGAGTAGGCTAAGATTGACTTAGTTGTGGAAATATTGGAAGGGAAGTGAGGGAAAAGGGGTTTCTATAACTAAAGTGTTGTTAGGGGGAAGAGGTGAAAGAAGAGGAGAAGAGATAGTTTATTTTTTTTGATTTATATTGAGAATGATAATCAATAAATAAGTTTTGTAATTTTTTCTCAGTGTCTATGCCTTCATATAAGGAATAGGGTGAGATATTATTTTTAACATTCAATGAGAATGATAATCAATAATGCTTATGTTACATAAAATAATGCTAATTAAATAATAGGTAGAAGAGATTATTTTTTTCTTATAAATTGAGAATAATTATCATTTTCAAAAAGTGAAGTGAAAGATAACCAAGGAGGAAACAAGAAAAATGAAAAAGGTTTCTGTATTACCCGCTTTTATTATAACGTTCGTATGTATGCTAGCTTTTCTTGTAATGCCATACGGGAATGCTTCAGCAAAACTAGCTGATGGTACTTACGATATTAATTACGTAATTCAAAAAGCGGAAAATGATTCAGCTTCAATGGCAAATGACTATTTTGAAAAGCCAGCAAAATTAATAGTGAAAAACGGTGAGATGAGAGTACAAGTTCCGATGAATCATAGTGCTTGGATTACAGAATTTAAAGCACCAGAGAACGGGAATTTTGTTGATGCGAAAGTTGTTAGTAAAGATGAATCGGCAGATAAAAGAACAGTAGAGTTTAAAGTAGATGATTTATCCAAACCAGCAGCTGTAAAAATTCATGTTGTTGTACCAAATGCAAACTATGACCACCACTACACAATTCGTTTTGCTTTTGATGCAAATGTAAAAGCTGTAGGTGGCGATAACGGCGTAGCTGCTACAACAAAAAATAATGATCAAGCGAAAACAGATACACAAGTAAAAGAAGAGAAAACAAAAGCAGAGAGTAAGGAAACAGCTAAAGAAGCGAACAAAGAAACAAAAAATGAAAATGGAAAAGCTGAAAAAACAGATAACCCAAAAACAGGCGATGAAGCACGTATTGGATTGTTTGCAGCGTTAATTCTTATTTCAGGTGCTTTCTTAATTCGTAAAGTGAAATTGAGTAAATAAATCTTTTGAAGGGTGATGAATATATGTTTAAACAATTTAAAATGATTATTGCCGTATTTGCTGTTTTATTTACGTTTATCGCAACACTAGGTTTACAAGAGGCAAAGGCTGCTACAAAACTAGCTGATGGAAAATATAATATTGCTTTTACTGTATGGAAAGGCGATAAAGATGAATCGTCTAGAATGAATAGTTATTTTGAAAGCCCAGCAACATTAACAGTTAAAAATGGAAAACAATATGTTTCATTTAAAGTGAAAGATAGTGCTTCTATTAAAAGTTTCCAAGTAGAAAAAGATGGTCAATTTTTAGAAACAACCGTGTTAAGTGAAAACAAAAAAGATAATACTAGAGTTGTAGAATTTGAAGTTGCTGACTTGTCAAAAAAACTAAATGGCAAGGTGAAAATTAATATTCCAATTATTAATTATAATGCTTCGTATGATATTCGCTTTGTATTTGATGGGAACAGTGTTAAATAATTTTCAAAAGGGAGAGTCGTTCCATTGAACAGGTATACAAAAATTATTGTTGCTATGTTTTTAATGATATTTACATTCGTATCAACATTACAACCACTTGTAGTTCAAGCAGCTACCAAGTTGGCTGACGGTGAATATTCAATTGGCTTCAAAGTTTTAAAAGATACATCAGATGAAGAATCGATGATGAATCAATATTCAGTAAGCCCGGGAACTTTAAAAGTGAAGGATGGGAAAAAGAAAGTATCCTTTACATTAACGAATAGTTCATGGATTACGAAGTTTGAAACAGAAAAAGCAGGTAAGCTAGTTGCGACAAATGTAATTAGTGAAGATAAAGAAAAAGATACAAGAGTAGTAGAATTTGATGTAGAAGATGTAGAGAAGGTATTAAACGCAAAAGTAAAAGTAGATATTGATTTTTTAAATTATCATCATGAGTACGACGTTCGTATTGCATTTGATCAAAATAGCATTACACCAATTCATGTAGAAAAACCAAATGAAAAAGAGGACCCAGCTAATAAGCCAGATCCAAATGAAACTACCGATCCAGGTCAGAAGCCCGACCAAAAGCCTGACCCAGATCAACAACCAAATTCTAACACAATTACAGATGGTGCGTACAGCATTCCATTTAAAGTGTCAAAAGATCAAACAGATGAAGAATCTAAGATGAATACTTACATGGTAAATCCAGGAGTATTAAAAGTAGAAAACGGTAAGAAAAAAGCAATTGTAACACTAAAAAGTAGCTCATTAATTAAAAATTTCCAAACGGAAAAAGATGGCGCATTTGTTGATGCAAAAGTAGTGAGTGAGGATAAGGAAAAAGATACAAGAGTAGTAGAGTTTGAAGTAAACGACTTATCTAAAAAACTAAATACAAAAGTATTTATCGAAATGGCATCAAGAAATTATAAGCAAACGCATGATGTACAACTTTTATTTGAACAAGATAAACTTGAACAAATTAAAAATGAAGAGAAACAACCAGAAGTAGAAAAACCGGAAGTAGAAAAACCAGAAGTAGAAAAACCGGAAGTAGAAAAACCGGAAGTAGAAAAACCAGAAGTAGAAAAACCGGAAGCAGAAAAACCAGATGAAAATAAAAAACCAGATGCTGAAACAATTAAAGATGGTGAATACAGCATCAATTTTAAAGCATTAAAAGATCAAACAGACGAAATTTCAATGATGAACACATATACAAAAAGTCCAGGTGTGCTAAAAGTAAAAGATGGTAAGAAGTATGTATCCTTTACGTTAACGAACAGTTCTTGGATTACAAAATTTGAATTTGAGAAAAATGGTTCGTTTGTTGATGCAAATGTAATAAGTGAAGATAAAAAAGCTGATACACGCGTAGTGGAAGTAGAAGTACCAGATTTATCGAAAAAGTTAAATGCAAAAGTAAAAGTAGATATCGATTCAATGAATTATCACCATTTTTACGATATTCAATTTGCATTTGATAAAGGTAGCATTAAGCCGTTAGATAACCAAGGTGGAAACAACAACCAAGGT
>NZ_JXIS01000140.1:0-3765 GCF_000836715.1 Bacillus sp. L_1B0_5
CACTGATTAAAGTTTCACTTTATGTGGTACAGACATTAGTTGAAATATAGGTTTTTCCTGTTCTTATTTATATCGTTAACTTGATAATTTATAAATATGAATTTAATGGGGGGATATTATGAAAGATAGCAAACGTTTTAATTTTCACAAGCTTTGGCTAGGACAGTCTATAAGTTTGTTAGGTACTCAGTTTACAATAGTAGCTTTGCCACTTTTTGCATTAGAGGTGTTACAAACAAGTGAAGCAAATGCTGCTATGCTTCGTGGGGTTATATTCGTCCCTTATCTAATTTTCGGGTTAGTAGCCGGTGCTTTAATAGACATTTTTCATAGGAAAAATGTCTTGCTAATTTGTAGTTTATGTCAAGGAGTATTGTTTTTATCAGTATTCATACTGACTGTAACAAATATTATAACGTTCCCTTTACTGGTATTTATCATGTTTTTAAATGGGATATTCACCACGTTTTACAACATTGCCATTCCTTCTTTCTTACCTGAAATAGTAACAGATAAAGACCATTTAAAAAAAGGAAATGCTCAACTAGCACTTTCGGAGTCTCTTTCTATAGTAATTGGTCCTATGCTAGCTGGAATCGTCATTACTTTAGTTGGATTAACAGGCTCGTTTACTGTTGACGCAGTAACGTATTTTGTTTGTTTTATGTTTGTATTAATTATTTCAAAGTTTAAACCGCATACAGAAGGTTCTTTAAAAGACGTAAATTTAAAATCTATATATCAAAACATATATGAAGGTTTGGTATATTTCAAAAAACACCCTGTATTGGAGCCGATTGTAACTTGTGGTGCTGTTTACGGTTTTTTTAAATACATATTAAATAGCATTTTAGTAATATTCCTTTATAAGGTAATGGGTCTATCTGAAATTGAAATAGGATTTGTTGTAGGCTCAGCAGCAGTCGGATTTTTAATAGGTAATACGATACTCATGAAAAAAAGTCAACAAATTAATAATACAAAAATGCTTATTTATAGTGCTACTGTATCAGTTACCGGTTTGGTTTTTATACCGATAATGGGATATATGGGAACAGTTTACGGTATAGTAGCCGCAAGTATCATACACGGTATGGGAGAAGGTGTATTTGGCCCTTACGCTGCAACTATACGACAACTTGCCTCACCAAATCACATGCTAGGCCGAGTAAATGCTGTACAGCGTACGCTGAATTGGGGAGCTTGGGCATTGGGGAGTTTTGCTAGTGCATTTTTAATTTCTATATTAGGGCTTCAAACTACGTTATTTATAGGGGGATTCGGAACAACATTGTGTTTAGTGGCGTTGTTAAGACGAGGTGTATCAAAAGGAAATGATATTGAATATACGAGTTCATTTTAGAGGAGATGATTGTGATGCATAAGGTATTAAAAGGAACTGACATAGAAAATAAACCCCACATTTTATTTATAGGGGGATGGACAAAGCCTATACAAGATGCATTAGACAGTGGCTATATTGTTTCGTACATAGGATCGTACGCTAAACACATATATTTTGATGGGACTATCTTAGAAAAATGTTTCTATAAAAAAGAATTAGACACGACAAATATACCCTTGTCTATATACTATGCTGAAGAATTATTCAAAGAGAAACCATTTGATGTGGTTGTATCTTTCAACGAAACAGCATTAGATACGGCTTGCATAATTGCAAAGATTTTTAATGTTAAAGGGCCTTCTTACAATGCTAATATGATAACCCGCAATAAAGACATGATGCGTGAAATGCTAGCAGGTAAAGACTTTTCGATAGATTCGACAGTTTGCAATAACATTAAAGATATTAATGAATTTTTGAACAAAAAAGATAGTATTATAATAAAGCCCCCGATTGGCGCAGGTGGTAAAGGTGTATCTAAGCTAGACACGGGAGATGACGTAGAGGTATTTTTTGAAGAAAATGGTATTCAACTACCTGTTTTAGTGGAAGAGTACATTGAAGGTGATGTAGTTTATACGATCGAAGCCGTTTCTTATAACAAAAAACATTCTATACTAGCGATATCAGCTGAAGTATTTAAAGAAGATACGTTTATAATAAACTATACTATTATGCCAGCACCTATAGATGAATCTCAAAAACAATTAATTATGGAAAAAGTAATGCTATTTTTGGACGACATGCAAATGGAAAACGGCATTACTCATACAGAAGTAAAGATAGACAAAAAAAATAAGCCAATAATTATAGAATCTCAAGTTAGAATAGGTGGTGGTAATATCTGGAAGATGGTGGAACTAACAACCGGCATATCCCAATTTGGATACTATTATGATGCGTTAGCTACTGAGACTATAGATGAATTTAGATGTGTATCTTCAAAATGTCATGCTATGTCTTTAAGCTTGATTCCAAAACCAGGTTGCTTAAAAGAAATCAAGTATAAGGAGTTAACTAACATATCCGAGGTCGTATTAATTGATCTATTAGTAAAAGAGGGAGACATCATACCAACTATTGTAGATAGCACTCAACGCAAAGGATCTATATTATTTACGACTAGTAATATGAAACGTATGTACGAAGTTGTAGAGGGAATATGTAACAATATAACGTTTGTTTATCAGGATTTAACAGAATGGAAACCTTCTTTTAAAAAATATAAGTAAACAGAAATGTGGCAAATGAATGGTCTATATAAAAAAGAGAAATTTTCGAATTCCCTGATAGTGCTAAACCTAAGTAAAATAATTAACTATCCTATGCAAGAAAGTTGAGCTAGTTAACCGCATATGTTTTATTGAAAGGGTGTGATTGAATTATGGAACGGCCGAATTGGGGAATTGGAGGATTAGTATTTGTTGGCTGCATGTTTCTTGGCGGAGGAGTGGGGTCTATGTTAGGTGATGCCCACAATGGATGGCTAATAGGGATGGGCGCTGGATTTCTTGGTATGGCTTTAACGAGACTGATCAGAAAGTAATATAATTGGAATTCTTCTTCCGGTAAATAAGGAAATATGTATGTAAGTAATTAATGGCATAAGAGCTCTATAAATTATAGTTAGAAGCTTCTCTTTTCTAAATTTCTCCATACATAGATATGATTCTCAAATCGGAGAATGGCACCTTAAGGTGTCTTTTTTATGCTCTTTAAAAATGTCTTAACATATATAGCCGAGTTAATTTAAATAATCAAGAATAATTGAGCTAATAGCTTTCGGTAGATTGTCATCATTTTTTTTTAATAGATTAGATTCATTACCGTTTCAGACCTATGTATTCATTCATAACCTAACAGTAAAAGGGGGGATGATTAAAGGTATGGCGTTTAATGATGAATTAATTTGTCAACAGTTTGCAAAAATTATCGGTGGCCAAGAAGGGTTCGCCGGTGGAAAATGCGTGGCAACAATAAACAGGGATGAAATACGAGCAACAATCTTGGGAAAACGTTTTAGAGTAACAACTTCCTTTTCATTCGAATCACGAGACAATAAAACTGGACGGGCTTTATGCTTAGGCCGAGTAGCACTCTTACAAAGAGAAGTCACTGAATTTGTTGCGACAATTATTAAACAAGGAATAATCGTTTCGTCTATACACAATGAGTGGTTATGTGATGATCCAAATTTGATTTACGTTAATATTGAAGATGTTGATGATCCACTAAATTTCGCAAGAAAAGTCAGAAGAGCATTATGAACGTAATCAATTTCTTTAGTTAAATGAGTGATTATATTAAATTGAAAAGTTCAGCGTGTTGGATGGTTTTATCCCGCTTTAACGGGCAGTAAG
>NZ_JXIS01000141.1:0-6081 GCF_000836715.1 Bacillus sp. L_1B0_5
TTATGAGTTTTGCAACACCATCTTATTTAAAAAAGCAGGTAATGCTTATTTGATTTTACAACATCCTTATATTTTTTATAGTGGGTAGGTTAATAAGATTACAAGTTCGTAGCACTAGGTATTGGTTTTTTATCTGAAAATTAAGTCAACTTAAAATATCAATTTTGACTTCTCTTAAATATCACTTCATTTCTAATGTATTCTACTACTACTTTCTTAGAGTAAATATATTGATTAATTCCTTGTACGGCATCTCCTTTCATCAATTAGTATATTTTATTTTGATTATAGCTATTATTATATTTTATGCAAATTTATAAAAAGCGTAGCAAAAGTAATACAGTTTTAAATAGTTTACGGCATTTAATTTGTGTAGATATACTGTAAATATGAAAATATCATTCTAAAATACTATATTACAAACGCAATGATAAAACGTTACAGATTAAAAGTTCACATACATTTTGATTTTTAAATATACCTTGAATTTTTTAGTAACTGTACAAGGGAAATAGTATATTTTATCTGTTGATCATATTAATTTAACACCTTGCTGTGATTTAATGGGATTATGAAAATATAACGTTGGAATGTTAGTAATAATAAAACAACATCCCAGATAATAACATTTTTAAAAACGAATATAATATATAAACGATTCATGAGCTATTAAAATAGAAAAGAAATAATCTTTACTTTAGATATTTATATTCTTTAACAGAGATTGTTTTATCGAAAAATGTGGATGTGTGAAGAACAAATTTTAGAGAAAGGGGAATGTAGATTAACGCATGATTTTGGATATAATTTAAGAATGGTAGGTAATACCACAAGTATTTATACTTGTGATATTACCATATTTAATAAATATAGCTACTAAGATTAGAGGGTTCCATTAATAGCGCTAGTAAGATCTGCAATTGGATACTGACTTGAGCTAACTAATGGTTGTGCAAATTTCAAAGATTGGATGTTAACATTGTAGCTCGCAGAATCTTGAATTGTGAAAAATAAAACTTGTTCCTTTACTGCTGATACTTTAATTTCAAAACCAACTGGTACACAATACATAACGCCACCAGTTTGGGCATTTTGGATTGCAAACAGGACATTGTATGTGTAATTTGTTTGATTAGCAGTTTCCTTGCCCCAGAAAATCCATGCTTCATTTTTTTGAGTATTTAAATTTGTAAACGTATTTGTAACTGCTGCAGTTAATTGATCTATTACAGATCCACCTAATGCAACTCCTAATACAGTTTTTAACACTTCTAAGACTTTATTAATCATAACACTTACTTGGTTATTCGTTTGAGTTACATTTTGATCAACATAACTCACTACAGCACCCATCGGTGTAATTGTGTTTGCGATTTCTAAACCTTTTGCCATACTAAAGCGTAGGGCATCACCAAAATCTGTAGAAGTGGGAACTAATGCATTTTGAAATGCATTTGCTAACATAATTGCTTGCAATATATAATTCGGATTATCAATTTCGTTAATAGAAAGAAGATTATTGATTTCATTTGGATCCTCAACACGTAATGTAATAACCCTTGCTGTTGATTGAGGGGTTTTCCATGGATTTACCTTTATATCTTCTAATGGACAATGATTTAAATTTTCCATAAATAAACAACTCCTTAAGTTAATTAGAATAGTGGCCTTTCAACATTAAATTATGATTTTAAACTTGCAATTATTAATCAAATATAAAGTAACATAATAAATTAAATTGAGAGACTTAATTCACATAATATTATTTAATGTATACATTGGTGCATGTTTAAGAATTAATTTATAAGGATAATGAATACTTTTTATCTAAATCCCCTCACACTAAAGTTTTTTTGTATACTTGAATATACCTCCTAAATTTTATTTGTTTTTGATTCACCGTAGTATTCTATGCGCTATAGTTCGAAAGATGCCTGTTTTTTTAGTATGTATGCTCTTTTAAAGCAATATATATTTTGAATAAGTTTTAGAATGGTATTGGGTTTTGAGTAATATATTTCACAAATTGATAGATTGAATTTAAAAGACGCCCCTAATACTTCATAATAAACTAAAACATCTCTATTACCTTTCTCAGGCATTCAATCATATTTAAGTTTGGAAAATTTGAAATCGAAAAATTAAAGTAAGCCACGTCTATTCTACTTAAACATGATCTAAATCCCTTTCCATATTGATATTGCAGATTATCCTCACAAGGAAAACATCCTTATTTTGCATATGCTAAAGATTCCTAACACGATAAAATTTTAAGTGCTTTTTGCAAACTAGGTATGAATGATACGTTTGGATATCGCCAAAATGAAATCTAATTTAAGAGTATGTATTTTCATAAAATAGTTTCGTATGAGATTTTATTATTTTGAAACAATATTTCTTATTTTTATATACATAAGTAGCATTTATTCAGAGAAGACTTATCCATCGGAAGATTTTTCAAATGGCTATATGATATAGTATCTTGTTTTTTTAGTCAAAGATACATTTTTGTTTATACATGCATCGTTTTTATACAAGTAACATATATTTGTTATGTAACAGGAGAATAGTGAAATTGGTACTAAATTTTTAAGAAAGATATTTTGAAATCTTATTTGAATAAGTTTTTTAAAATTGCATAGAAGGGAGAGAAGATAAATATGAATATGAATTTTGATTTCGAGGATCATGAAAATAAGAATTTATCTGTGCAGGAGGAACATCACCATTGTAGTGAAGGAGGGGAACATAAAATAGCATTTTGTTGTGTAGTCTCAATTCCAAAAGGTTTTAAATATGTTGCCCATTGTGATCCGAAATTTGTATATAACCTTGATTGTCTATCCGTTTCAAAAGAAAAATGCCGTAAGGTTGTTCCTATAGAAGGATGTGGATGTGCAGAGGTAGATTTGCATGTATTAAAGGTAAAGGGATGCATCTCATTTGTATCGAATATAGAAATAGAACCTATTCATGAATGCATGACCTGCTCAGCAAATCCACATAAAGAAAACATTGCTGTGAGTTGCCAAGATACTGTCTGCGTAGATCAAGTTTTGTATTGCAGTGTAGATTGTTTGCCAGATTGTGATATTAATTGTGATAATGTAAAAATTTGCGATGTGAGCATTGAACCAATTGGAGATTGTGATTGTCACGCGGTGAAAATTAAAGGGAAATTTTCACTTCACTATAAATAAAAAATCCCTAATTATTAAATGAATAATAAGGTCATAATTTATGAATAAAAATATGACCTTTAAAATAAAAAAATTCAATAAAAGGTGGAATGAATTATATGGAAGATAGTTCTTTAGATACTTTAAGTATAGTTAATGAAACAGACTTTCCATTATATAATAATTATACCGAACCTACTATTGCGCCAGCATTAATAGCAGTAGCTCCCATCGCACAATATCTTGCAACAGCTATAGGGAAATGGGCGGCAAAGGCAGCATTTTCAAAAGTACTATCACTTATATTCCCAGGTTCTCAACCTGCTACTATGGAAAAAGTTCGTACAGAAGTGGAAACACTTATAAATCAAAAATTAAGCCAAGATCGAGTCAATATATTAAACGCAGAATATAGGGGGATTATTGAGGTTAGTGATGTATTTGATGCGTATATTAAACAACCAGGTTTTACCCCTGCAACAGCCAAGGGTTACTTTCTAAATCTAAGTGGTGCTATAATACAACGATTACCTCAATTTGAGGTTCAAACATATGAAGGAGTATCTATAGCACTTTTTACTCAAATGTGTACACTTCATTTAACTTTATTAAAAGACGGAATCCTAGCAGGGAGTGCATGGGGATTTACTCAAGCTGATGTAGATTCATTTATAAAATTATTTAATCAAAAAGTATTAGATTACAGGACCAGATTAATGAGAATGTACACAGAAGAGTTCGGAAGATTGTGTAAAGTCAGTCTTAAAGATGGATTGACGTTCCGGAATATGTGTAATTTATATGTGTTTCCATTTGCTGAAGCCTGGTCTTTAATGAGATATGAAGGATTAAAATTACAAAGCTCTCTATCATTATGGGATTATGTTGGTGTCTCAATTCCTGTAAATTATAATGAATGGGGAGGACTAGTTTATAAGTTATTAATGGGGGAAGTTAATCAAAGATTAACAACTGTTAAATTTAATTATTCTTTCACTAATGAACCAGCTGATATACCAGCAAGAGAAAATATTCGTGGCGTCCATCCTATATACGATCCTAGTTCTGGGCTTACAGGATGGATAGGAAACGGAAGAACAAACAATTTTAATTTTGCTGATAACAATGGCAATGAAATTATGGAAGTTAGAACACAAACTTTTTATCAAAATCCAAATAATGAGCCTATAGCGCCTAGAGATATTATAAATCAAATTTTAACTGCGCCAGCACCAGCAGACCTATTTTTTAAAAATGCAGATATAAATGTAAAGTTCACACAGTGGTTTCAGTCTACTCTATATGGGTGGAACATTAAACTCGGTACACAAACGGTTTTAAGTAGTAGAACCGGAACAATACCACCAAATTATTTAGCATATGATGGATATTATATTCGTGCTATTTCAGCTTGCCCAAGAGGAGTCTCACTTGCATATAATCACGATCTTACAACACTAACATATAATAGAATAGAGTATGATTCACCTACTACAGAAAATATTATTGTAGGGTTTGCACCAGATAATACTAAGGACTTTTATTCTAAAAAATCTCACTATTTAAGTGAAACGAATGATAGTTATGTAATTCCTGCTCTGCAATTTGCTGAAGTTTCAGATAGATCATTTTTAGAAGATACGCCAGATCAAGCAACAGACGGCAGTATTAAATTTGCACGTACTTTCATTAGTAATGAAGCTAAGTACTCTATTAGACTAAACACCGGGTTTAATACGGCAACTAGATATAAATTAATTATCAGGGTAAGAGTACCTTATCGCTTACCTGCTGGAATACGGGTACAATCTCAGAATTCGGGAAATAATAGAATGCTAGGCAGTTTTACTGCAAATGCTAATCCAGAATGGGTGGATTTTGTTACAGATGCATTTACATTTAACGATTTAGGGATTACAACTTCAAGTACAAATGCTTTATTTAGTATTTCTTCAGATAGTTTAAATTCTGGAGAAGAGTGGTATTTATCGCAGTTGTTTTTAGTAAAAGAATCGGCCTTTACGACGCAAATTAATCCGTTACTAAAGTAGAAGTCATGTTAGCACAAGAGGAGTGAGTATTGTGGCTCCTCTTGTAATTTTAATCGCTAATATTTCTAATAGATATAAATTATATATAATATTTAAAAAGTTATAATTATGTAATTGTAGAAAATCATGAATTTTTCAATTTTATTGACGAGGAAACAGAGTATACGAGTTTATAATTTCTAATAATTGTTTAAAACATATGCTTAGAAGTCAATTTATATTAGCTTTACTTTTAGTAGAATTTATAATTAATATTTAGGATAAAATTGGAGGATAATTGATGACAGAAAATGGAGTGTTTTATAAAATATTCACAACAGAAAATAATAATTTCTGTATAAATCCTACTTTGTTAGAAAGGGTTTTTAAAAATAATTTAGATGAATTTGATTTTTCGCTAGTAAAAAAAAACTTAGAACATGAGAAGAATTGTGTGATTACTTCTACAATGAATCAAACAATTTCTTTCGAGAATATGAATAGTACAGAAATGGGGCATAAGACATATTCTTTTTTAAATCAAACAGTATTAAATAATAAGGGGAATTCTTCTTTAGAGGAACAAGTCTCTAATATTTTTTATAGATGTGTATATATGGAAGTTGGAAAATCAAGTTCATATATTAAACCTCTTGAGCAGGATTCTAATAAAATAAGGTATGTGTGTAGTTTGCTCTTTATAGTGCCCTATAAGAATAACATAACATCAATTATTCCAGTAAATTTACAACTAACATTATTATCGAAAAATGTAAAACAATCCTCTTCTACAAATATATTTTCAGGAGATATACATTTTAATATGGTAACAATGACTTATTTAACTTGATGGTGTTGCAAAACTCATAAAT
>NZ_JXIS01000142.1:0-698 GCF_000836715.1 Bacillus sp. L_1B0_5
TCTTCAATTACTTCTAAATTATCTAATGATGCGTATCCATCTGGAGAAGATATTTTAAACATGACCCAAACCCCTATATTTTCATTTGTATCTAATGCCCCTGTATCAATAGTGAAACTAAATTGATGGGAATCCTGACATACGACATGCTTTTTCCCTGTATCATATTGGCATGAATACGACATATCAGAAGTGTTCCCAATGTTAGCCGGCACAGCGGACGTCTCACAACGATTAGACCCTTCACAATCAAAGGTAGAAGGATACAGATAGTTTAAATCAGCTGGAACATTCATGATGGCATCAATCTCTTCCCCATAGCGTGAAACCACTAGTTCTACATCTTTACTACTTCCTACAAATCCCCTTACTAGGTAACGTGTATACGGTTTTAATTTTGATTCATCAATTTTTTGGAATATATAGGTCGGAAATATCGTACCATCAATTTCTCTCGCCCCAGACATATGAAGGTAATGCCCTTTAAAAATAGGATCATCTTCTTGAATTGTGATATTATCACTTGTTGTCCAACCAAGCGTAGCCGATTCAAAATCCCCGTTTTGAAGTACATTTCGAGATTGACTAAGTTGTTTCGCATTTTTAACTTCATCTAATAACAGCATTTTTTCTTTTGGATATAATTCTTCAGAAATACATTCCACAAGATTTGCGGCTTGATCTATGTCATAATCTGT
>NZ_JXIS01000143.1:0-2315 GCF_000836715.1 Bacillus sp. L_1B0_5
CTGTTTGATTTTATCTTCTGGACCACCCACATAAAAGCGAGTACGCTCATTTTCTCCCTCTGGACGATACATCGTCATGCGGTACCAATCGCGCCCTTTTAACAGCCGTTCTAAAGGTTTGCGGCCCGATCCATGTACATGCCGAATCATTTGTCCTAGCTTATCTGGTGTGACTTCATCATCTATGTGAGGGATGAATAATACATATCGATACCGTTTCTTTTCCAAGAATAAATAGATGCCATGTAAGACAATTCGTATGACAATTCCTAACAGGATCAGCAAGGCAATCCCGCGAAACACACCGACTACAGTTGGCACCAGCTTCATCAATTCTATGAGGATTTTTTCTTTAGAAAACCAGACAAATGCGACAGCTCCTATACCTAAGAGCATTTTCCAGTTCTTTTCTATGAAGTTTTCAATTTCTTTGTCGAGCTTGCTGTGCGCCACTTCTTCACTTCCTTTCTGTCCTTGAAATGGCCTTATGCAAGGGCTAATTGTTTTTCACGATGCTTTTGTGTTCGTTCTTCTGCAGCTAGCTGAATCAAAATTTGAGGTTGTATGATCCCGTTTTGAGGTTGATTAATTTGATCTAAGAGTGTTTTATAATTGAAGAGTTCTTGCTTCACTTGTTCGATATCTAATTCACCATCTACCGTTACTTGTTCTTTCCAGAACGTTTCCCAGCATTCCTGACGATTTTGATACGCTTGTTTTCCCATCTTGCTTCCTCCTTTTAAATGGGGAGGATATTCAGTGAAAGAATGTCCTCCCATGAATACTATGATTTGCGCGCTTTTTTGTAAGGGTCTAGCGTGACCAAGAGAGAAGAGAAAATCATGCTTTTCCCCATTCTTCCCGCCCATTCTTCTGTACGCTTATTTGTTGAAGGTGTATGTGTTGTATGAGGAACTCGACCGATAGAAAAACCGCGTTTACTTCGCATATGCTTAATTGGTTTCATAAGAAATCCTCCTTTATTGTTTTATCTTTCTATATCGTTAAATAGAAATATTCTGTACATCTAAGAGGTTTCATTCATTATGAAGCTACTAAATCTAATTCTTCTAAATCTGTAGAAAGAATCGTAATTTCTTGTTGGTGCTCTTTGAATAGAACATGTTGGATATTTTTCCGCAACTGAAACCCATCTTCTGGTAATGCTAGCAAATACGACTTTTTGTATTTGATCCCATCCGTCTGATAATGTACATCAAGTATGCACATTTGATCCCGCCCTCCCTTATCAGTTGAGAGTGTTTTAAACTTCTTGATTCTTACGTTTTCTAACTGCGTAAACAGCTAGGATGCTACCAAAAACGACAAATGTAAAACCAATCCATTTCCAATATGGATTTTCAGCTTTTCCGCCTGTAGTTGGTAAATGACTTTCTACTTTCTTAGGTTGTTCTTTCATCGGTTGTGGTTGTTTTACAATGTATTGTGGTTTCTCTGGTGTTGGTACAGGTTTTTCAATGACCTGTGGTGTTTGTGGCTTCTCTGGTTGCGGTTTTGGTTGTTCTGGCTGTGGCGTTTCTGGTGTTGGTGGAACTTCTTTTTTCTTATCTGCTACAACATGTTTGATAATCTCACCATCTGTTTTAATTTCAAAAGAGAATGTTTCTTCATTGACTAAATATCCCTCTGGTGCGAATGTCTCTTTATATGTGTATTTACCAGCTGGTAATTTTTCAAACTTTGCAATGCCTTGTTCATTTGTTTTTCCTTTTACAACTTCCTGGCCTTGCTCGTTATAGATCGTAAATTCTGCACCTGGTAACTTATTGTTTCCATCGGCTACGTCTACTTTTGTAATTTCTAAGCTACCCTCAATCTTTTTGTTTTTTACGATGTGTTTAATCATTTCTCCATCCGTTTTAATTTCAAAGGAGAATGCTTCTTCATGTGACACATAACCTTGTGGTGCAAATGTCTCTTTATATGTGTATTTACCAGCTGGTAATTTTTCAAACTTTGCAATGCCTTGTTCATTTGTTTTTCCTTTTACAACTTCCTGGCCTTGCTCGTTATAGATTGTAAACTCTGCACCTGGTAACTTGTTGTTTCCATCAGCTACGTCTACTTTTGTAATTTCTAAGCTACCTTCAATCTTTTTGTTTTTTACGGTGTGTTTAATCATTTCACCATCCGTTTTAATTTCAAAAGAGAATGTTCCTTCATGTGACACATAACCTTGTGGTGCAAGTGTTTCTTTGTATGTGTACTTTCCTGCTGGTAATTTATCGAACTTCGCAACGCCTTGTTCGTTCGTTTTCCCTTTCACGACTTCCTGGCCTTGCTCGTTATAGATC
>NZ_JXIS01000144.1:0-9337 GCF_000836715.1 Bacillus sp. L_1B0_5
TGCGGCTTGATCTATGTCATAATCTGTCGTTCCAATGTTTAATGCATCTTTCGCGTCATTTGTAAACAGTGCATTCACAACTTCTCGTTCTGATTCTAAATTTTGGTTCTCTGTCTCATCTAATACAGATTGAGTGATTGGAATAATTTCGATTCTGTCAATAATCACTTGATTATTTGAAGTCATGTTTAATGGTTGAATAGCTATAGTTATCAGTTGATTAGAAGATAATCTCATCGGTACAATTGCATCAAAAGGATCTTTGTATCTAAACTCTTCATATTTTAAATCTGTAGGTATTATATTATTAGGTCTTGAAAACGTAGATTCTGTACTAATCGTTGTTCCTCTAGAAACTCCTTGTAATACATATGATACATTCAATACAATTGGACTATTTGCAGCATAACGTATGCGTAATCCGTAACTTCTTGTAGGATCATTAAAAATACTTGTTTTACATTGAATCTCCATTCTGCCTGATAGAGTACCATTGCTTGTAAGAGCAACTAGATCCCCCCCTGTATGACCAGGTCCCTTGATTACTTTAGCTGTTGCATTCAAGGAGTTAGATTTTACGGCCGGAACTTGTGTGATAGCATCTGTGTATATTTGATTATTAGGGTCAACAATCTTATGTGTCCAAGCAAATGAAACCCTGTTACTGTTATAATCTATAACATCAGTTTTTATATAGCTTAAAATATGCGTATAATCATTTACAGTTGGTTGATTAGGTGTGTTCTCATTTGTTGAAAATCCAAAAAATGTGGTCCTTAAACCTTCAGGAGTTGGTGTTATATTTGAATTATAAGAGGCAAGAGTACCATCAATTTTGTAGAAATCCATTTTTGTAACTCGATTAGAGGGGGAGCTAGTATCTGTGATAGAAGTTTTATAAACATTAGAATTAAGTTGAATTTGATGAGTAAGATTTGAACCAAAACCAGAACTTCCATAAATTCCACTTTCTTGCATTGCAGAAGAATTTGTATATGAAAACCCAATTTTATTGGCAGATAAAAATCTTAAATCTTGATATATAGTATTGGTCCAGAAATCTACTCTCTTTAGCCAAGTGAATAAATGAACATCTCGTGTAAGTGCTGCCTCCAGTGCTGCTATAGATTTACTAGAAGGAGATTCTACTAAAGCTGTATAAATCTCTCTTGTAAATTCTGTTTTTGATAGTTTCGTATTATCTATTTTGTCCGCAGGGTATCGACGTGGATCATAACTGGCAAAAAGAGCGAGTATATCTAATACTTGAATAGTCATCTCTCTTTTATAATCATTAAACGTAATCCATTGTCCATTAGATTTATTTCTAAGTACATCTAAACCTTTATTATACCATGTAATGCTATGTGCAATATATTCTTTAGTGTACTGCACCATAGTGTTATATAGTTGGTCACCAGCACTACGTGCTAAAGACCATTCTTGTGCATTTATGAGGCCATCTCTTATTAAAAGTAAATTGAAATTTGCTACTTGTGCGTATATTGGTAATAACAATAATTCATAACCTACTAAGTTGCTAAAATAAACTGCGGTCTCTCGAAGTTTGGCACTGGTTAAGTTAAATTGAGTTATTACTGCTGTTCTATAGGACTGGTTATTAGGCTCTCTTTTCCAAGTGTTAAATTTAGTTGTATATTGATCTAAATAATCTTTCACAACCGTCATTTTTGCATTTGCATCTGTTCGTACATAAGCTGTTACAGTTTGATCAATAAGATTCCCTGTATTGGTCATGAAATCATTCCAAACTCTTTCAGGCGTTGGAGTATTAGTCGGCCAAAGAATAGGAAGCACCGCGCTAAGTACGGTTAAGACAGTACCTGCAGGTGGGTTTACAAATTTAAGGATAGCTCCAGCTACTTTTAAAGCGGTACTAACTGAAGAAGAATTAATCGCAGCTGGATTAACGCCATACTGTTGGTTATTTTCACACATGGCTAGCCAATCTTTATAGTTCGTGTTTTTCATTGACCCTTGTAAGTCATTCGCTAACGGATAGCCTGAATTCATATTTATTCCTCCTATATTCACATTGGATACAATCTTTTTCTGGTGTAACAAAGATTGATATAAACTATTTTGAATTCATACGATTTAAAAAGACCAAAAGTGCAAATACATATTCCTTGAAAAAATTGATACGGATTCCTATGAACAATTCTTATCTAGACCTTGTATAATTCATATCATTATATTAAAATATAAAATTAACGATATGTTCCAATACTCAATCTACACATACAGTCTCTGGACAATTTACAGAAATCTTTTTCAACTTATATACAAAAAACAAAACATTCCTTTCTATATTATAGACTCACTAATCCCAATCATATTTCTGTACCAATATAATTATTCCATTTTTATTTGACCATATTTTTTCACTTCAAAATAATTTTCCATACATATCGTTAGTGGTTATCAAGCATCCAAAATAATATATTGTTCGATATTCAGAAAATTCAAATCGATTTTCGGGAGTATACAACAAAAAAACAGCTATAATAACAATCCAAAGATTAATAAATATATACCTTCAAGTTATTGAGGTGCGACGCCCTCTATAAAGGGAGTTTTTTCTTTATCTTATTCCATGTTATATTGGGTACCTCTCAAATAAATACACTTATGGTCTTGATTTTTATACTATCCTAAACATCCCCTTTACTTCTGGTTATAATTTTTCGCATCTTCCTCTAAAGGCTGTACGGGAATAATTATAGATTATGCATCTGTTATCTTGCCATCACATATCAATGAAACTAATAGCTCATACCAATGTCCCATGATTTCCCCCCTTCTCTAAGTATCATACATAGATTATTCTTATTTACCGCTTGCTCTCGTAGTTTTTGAAGATAGGTGCGCGTCTATAGCTAATTCCAATTTTTTTCGAAATCGAATAATCGCAATCCTTACTATAAAAAAGGGCCGGTAGTAACATTTCTTTTGTTTTCCCAGATGCGAATAAACAAAGAAATCAATTAGCACGCAAATAATACATGGTCAATAACAACTTCATATTCACGGTTATCATTTGGCTCTGTAAAATAGTTGTTAGTCCTCCTGAAAAAATCATACAAATCCCCATACTTAACACAATATGTCAACCCCTTAGACTTTCTCTAATTTTTTTATGTACATATAGACTAGCTGAAAAAAATAAAAAAAACGTTGTCGAAGAAAGGATTCTTTTTGCTTTCTAAAGATAATGAGGTTATTTGTAGAAATATTATTAAAGGAATAGATACATAGAATGAGAATATTTAAAACTACATCTATCATATATCTGTGTTAATTGTATTAAACATAATAATTACATAGATAATGAAGGAGGGGAGTCTATATAAAAAAGATATGAACCATTGTTAAAAAATAATTGATGCTTGAATATCAATTATAGTCAAGGCTAAGAGTTGATATCGTCTTAAACTACTACTTTAGACCGTACGTTCGGAAAATAAATAGTAATTTAAAAGGGGGATTATTAAAATATGCACCTTAATAATTTGAATAATTTAGAAAACAATGGTGAATATCACTGTTCAGGACCTATTATTAAAAAACCGTTTAGGCATATTGCATTAACAGTTCCATCCAGTGATATAACTAATTTTAATGAAATTTTTTATGTAGAGCCACAATACATTGCTCAAGCAATTCGTTTAACAAATACATTTCAAGGAGCTATAGATCCACTTACCTTAAATTTCAATTTTGAAAAAGCTTTACAAATTGCAAATGGTCTTCCTAATGCAGGAGTTACAGGAACTATTAATCAAAGTGTAATTCATCAAACAATTGAAGTTTCAGTTATGATTAGTCAAATTAAAGAAATTATTAGAAGTGTGCTAGGGCTCGTTATCAATAGTGCTAATTTTTGGAACAGCGTAGTATCTGCTATTACAAATACATTTACAAATTTAGAACCTCAAGTAGATGAAAATTGGATTGTTTGGCGTAATTTATCAGCTACTCAAACAAGTTATTTTTATAAAATTTTATTTTCTATTCAAAATGAAGATACAGGTAGATTTATGGCAATATTGCCTATAGCATTTGAAATTACTGTGGATGTTCAAAAACAACAATTATTATTCATTACAATAAAAGATAGTGCACGATATGAAGTTAAAATGAAAGCTCTTACTGTAGTTCAAGCTTTAGATTCTTATAATGCACCCATTATAGATGTATTTAATGTTCGTAACTATAGCTTACATCGTCCAAATCATAATATTCTTCAAAATCTGAATGTTAATCCAATAAAATCGTAAGATTTTATAAAAAAATAACTAGAAATAGCCATAGTACTTTAGAGAGATAAATAAAAATAATTCTATTAGGAGCTCTTTGTATTAAGATGTTTTACTTCTTTTCAAACGCGCTCAAAATTTTTATCCAGTTTACTAAAAAAATGAAGAATCTAAACTAGATAATATTTTCTTTTTTTCAGCGCGTTGATAAACGAGGTCAATTTAACTCCGTCTCTTTTTAGTAATACTTGTTAATTATTTATTTATCTGTTCGAATAACTATGTAGCCAAACTCTCTGCGCATAAAATAATACGAACGTTTTGAAAAATAACTAGCATATATATTAAATCGACTTATTATAACATATGATGAAAATAAAAGAGGACCTGGGTATGGGTATGTTACGCTCATGGATTGTTAGGAGAATTAAGAAAGGCTGACGTTTACGTCTTGTGAAAAAGGATATATTACGAATATTGGAAACCCTAAAGGGTTTCTCAGCACTCTAAAAATCCCCTTATTAAAGATAAGGGGATTTTATAAAAGTTATTATAGTAACTCAGCAATTTAATTTTGTAAGAATCGTCGCATCTCCATTTCTGTTAATCCTGAAAATTTTGCAATATCTTCTATTGCCATTCCATTTTTATGCATACCACGAATAAGCTGCATTTTTCCTTTTTCGATACCTGTTTGCTCCGCATAAGCAAATTTTGCAGCTTCATCCATTAAAACTTTTTCTCTCGCTGCATACGCTTGGCGGAAAGAAGAATCTTGACTCATACGTTCCCATGTATTCATTGCTTTTTGTAAAATTGGATCTTGGTTCATGGCAATATCCTCCAATGTTTGGGTTAATTTTTCATCTTCATTTGCTGTGAGTAATAATAACCAGCGAACAAAAGAGTCTTCCCAAGGATTAATTTGTTCATTACACCATTGCTGCATTAGCTTGGGAATCTCCACAATATGAATTTCTATATCATCACTTAATACCTGTTGTTGTTGCTGATTCCATAAGATTCCTGTTGTATGAAATGCTTCATGTTTTGGAAACATCTCAAAGTTTAATAAATTAATCGTGATTGTTTGATGAAGAAAACTATAAGGCATCCCCTTTTGTAATTGAGAAGTATACAATCTTCCCCAGTAATATAAGCTTCTTTTAATCATATCGTGATTATTATTAAGCTGTATTTCTACATTTACCTTTGTTCCTGTATCTAATGCCGCTGAAATATCTAAAATTGATAATTGATAATTTATCTTCTTCATGCTCCCGGTGTAAGTACGGATCTTCTAATTGTAAAGAAACAATTGATGATTCTAATGAATTTTGTAACATGGCATTTAAAAAAGCAACCAGAATATCTTCATTTCCACTTGTACCAAATAATTGTTTAAAAGCAAAATCAATTCGTAAATTAACTAATTGTTGGTTGAACATGGGTTTTCCCCTCCCCATCTCATATGATGTTTTTCTATTATTGTACATAAAATAGTGGTAAACATGCAAAACAAGCTCTTATGTACATTGACATAAGGGCTTGTTTTACCACATATATAATTAACAGATTAGTTTGTTTTCATAGAGACTAAAATATTGCCTACTTTAAGAAAAACTCACATTTAGTATACAAAATAACTGCATAAAAGCCAATATAAAAATTCATATGCTCCATCTTGTCATGTGAACTAGAAACTTCTCCTCATGTAAACAGAATGAATATGGGGGACAAATTGGTTCCTATCCAATTTATCAAAATATACTTTTTCTATCTAAATACGAGCTGTAGACTATTTTTTACAGCTCGTATTTCAGCACTTTACCATCAGTCATAGGACATTATACACACGTACATGTTTTTGTGGCTTTATTTATAGTACTGCAGAGAAATATCCCATTAAATACAAGCCATTACAAAACGTAGATTCTACAAATCTGTTATTGTATACATTAGAGTGATTTATATGAATTATACTCAATTTTATCAAAATTAAGTGCATCGTAAGGAGTTATACGAAATGGTTCTGTTGTAAAGTTTTCTGCAGTAAGATAAATTTGTAAAATTAATGAGGGGAATAATTAAATATTTTAAAGAGACATTTTTCAAGAAAAATATTATTTTGGTAGCCGTTGGCTACATCCATAAGATTTCGAACCTCCCTTCTTACTTTCCATAAAAAGGAACAAAAGAAGATCATGCTCCACATCAACAAAAACACAGCCTTCGAATAGAATCCATCTGTCCCGCTTAAACTGAATTACAGAATTTATTAACAATTAAATGACAAGGATTTCGCATTTTTGAATTTGTTTAATGTAAAAAATTTTACAACAGAACTATTTATCTTAATAATCGGATGACTTTCTACAACTACATAACTTTAATATTGATTTAGTTTCTTCTAGTTTGAGCTGTAACAGCATTTCTTTTTTTATTACTGTTTTGAGAGTATCTACCGTGCTCTCGTTAGTTGCCAACAATTGATCAAGCGATACTTTTCCCTTTTTAAATTCAGTCACAACTGCTTGAACCTTTTCACCTTCTGCATTAATTACGTGGGCTAGTCCTAATTCTTCTAATCCAATTGATGCTAAGATAATATTAATTGCCTGCTCACGAGTTATATCCAATCCTTCTGGAATATTTGGAATTCCCATTTATTTCACCCCTCACTTATATTTTGGGACCATTTAAATTTGACAAGTAGTAAACATTATATTCACTACTATGCCCATATATGCAAAAATAGTTCTTTCAGAAGATACATAAGGGACAAAAGAGCTTTAGAACATATTGATTTCTTTGATCATATGTGAAATATAACGAATAGCTTAACATCCTAAAAATTTAAGACAATATCGCTTAATGCGTGAATAACTCTAATAATTCAAGATTGACTTTAACATCCTATCCACTTAAATTACTCCTATATTTTTCTATTACTTTAACAAAGCCTTTATGGCCAACCGCTACCAATTTAATATCTATTTTTGAATTATTATCTTATAAAACTCTCTATACATGATTCTCTTCATTAAACTCTTTTACATGTTAGCTAAATTTCAAGTACTTTATTATATGTTACTACATATAATAAAGTACTAAGAGAAGAGGAGCGATGGATATGGTTAAAGTTTGGTTAGATGCTGGACACGGTGCACATGATTCAGGTGCCGTTGGGCATTCCTTATTAGAAAAGAATATTGTGTTAGAACTTGCTTTATCTACATATGAATATTTAAATGAACATTATGACGATATCATAGTAGGTATGACTAGATTTAATGATACATTTAAAACTCTTCAAGAAAGATGCAATATGGCCAATCAGTTCGGCGCAGATATATTTGTCTCATTCCATTGTAATAGTGGTGCTACAAACGGTGTTCCCGGTAATGGATTTGAAACATTTCGTTTTCCTGGTACTACAGGTGATACACTACGTTTACAGCAAGTGACACACCATTCTATCTTTTCTTTTTATGCTAAACATGGACTTCGTAATCGAGGAATGAAGGAAGCTTCATTTGCCGTTTTAAGAGGAACAAACATGCCGGCTGTTCTAACAGAAAACTTATTCATGAATCATACTGAAATATTAAAATTTAATAATGCCACTTTTCTATATCATGTTGCTGAAGCACATGCACATGGTATCGCTGAATACTTTGGATTAAAGCCAAAAGTAGATAAAAATAAATTGGTACCCATTTATCAGATTCATCTCGGAGATTTTAACAGTATCGAATGGACTGCTGATACTTTGCGTAAAGTAAAAGAGATTTTTCCAGGCTATGGGGTTTGGACAAAATGCCTTGAAGGTAATGCACATCGTATCATACTGGGAGATTTTAGCGGTGAATCATGGGCTGACGATACTTTATCACAACTACAAGGAAATTTTCCAGACTATGGGGCTTGGAAAAAAAGATTAAATTAATTTCCCACACCGAATATTCCCATGAAATTAAGAATTAAAATTTAAAAATTCTCCTTTTACTTTAAAATTTATATTATAGAACTTTTAAAAAGATATAAGGTCTGGCTACAGGCAGCTAGATTATATTCAGCTCTTAATAAATTGCCGTAATTTGTTATGTGCAAAAAACAGGAGTTTTAAATAGCAAACTCCTGTTTTTTTACATGCAATAAATTAAACTTATTTTTTATACTAAGAAATAGAAGGTGGCGAAGATGATTGTATTAGCGATTTAGCTTCTTCTAACTTAAATTGTAATAACATTTCCTTTTTTATTACCGTTTTAAGAGTTTGGGTTACACTTTCATTTGTAGCTAATAATTGGTCAAAGGTAACTGTTTCTTTTTCAAATCCAGCCACAACTGCTTGCACCTTTTCGCCCTCTGCATTAATTACGTGAGCTAGCCCTAATTCTTCTAATCCAATAGAAGCTAAAATAATATTGATTGCTTGGTCTCTAGTAATATCTAAACCTTCTGGAATTGTTGGCATCCCCATTAATATCATTCCTTTTCACTTTATTTATAATCATTGTATCTTGAAATATTATATGTAACAGCTATTCCAAAGGTGCAGGGGGAATAAATTTAATCCAAAATATTTTTATGAAAATTCAATTCAGTACATGAAATTACAAGACTACCATATCGTATATTTTAAAGGCAAACATATCCAACAAGTTATTAACGTTATATCATCTGGATAATATTGTTATTTTATTTTTTAATTACTTTGATGTATCACAACTGAAACAAACTAGTTGTTCAATTTAACAAAAATTAATATTATCGGACTTTATAAACTTTTCTGAAAAATAGTATGGAAAATACACGATTCTGATAAAAAAACAGTCTCACTATTACTATCTTTTCTAAATAGTTAAAAGAGAATATACTTTATGCCCATATAACTTATTGTACAGTTCATTATGTAAATGTTCCCTGCGCATGTGTTATCAGTTGACTACACATCAACGATTTCAAGCATAATTTGGAATTCAAATACCATAAAAAAAGATAAGCTTTATACCTTCTAGGGGTACGGCAACATCGCCATCAAGCTAAGGAAA
>NZ_JXIS01000145.1:0-14428 GCF_000836715.1 Bacillus sp. L_1B0_5
TACAACGCCACCAAACAATGGTAGTGATCGAGGAAATACAACGCCACCAAACAATGGTAGTGACCAAGGAAATACAACGCCACCAAGTCATGATGGGAATACAGGAGATGCTCCGGCTAATAATAGACAATAAGTAATATGAGGGGATTTTTGTTTCTGTTGCAAATTAAAAAAAGCATAAACAAGTTAGTCAATGAGGAACAATGTTTAGGAAGTTGCTTGTGAATAAATGTCCAATGTTCTTTTTTTAGGGTAGATAGCTGCATACCCACCGATTTAAGAATTCAAAAGTAACCCAAAATGAAAATTAGCCTATATTATACACACATTTGAAGCGTATTCCATAGAAAAATCTTTATTGTCAAGGTTATGAAAATGACTGGAAACATTGAAATGATAATGTTTTGTAATGGGATATGTATATGTATCCAAATTACTTCCTCCAGACTATAAATCTCATGTACCTCGGCAAAATCTCTTATTCCGCCTTTGCGAGAGGATGACCCACAAACTATATTAAATAATGAATGAATATGAAGAGATAAAGTAGCATCTTTCCTACATAGGTACTACTTTATCCCTATTTATAGGAACGCTGGCACTATCCCATGGCAATAAAATTGGGTCTGCACCAAAAGAGTATTAATAAAACGGAAATTTTTAAACCTTATTCAGAATAAGGATTATCATTATCGAAAAGGAGTGTATAATGAAAAAATCTTTAAAAGTAATACTAATCTTATTGGTGATATTTATAGGAATTATGTTGGGAAGCATAATTTTAAATAAAACATATCATACAGAGTTTAAGTTTTTAAATGAAACGGATCAAAACATGTTAAAAGAATTATCTACTATTTATAAGAGTTTCGAAGAATCGAATGATAAACTTTGGAATGAAAATTATCATTTTGAAAAAAAGCCATTAGTTCTAATACATAGTAATAAAGATGGGGGATCCTTTAGGCAAGAAGCTTATGCAGTTAATGTAACAGGATTAGAAAATAGTATTTTTGCAAAAGAAATAAAAATCCCAAATTCTTTGCATCTACCTAAAGTCTATCGCTTAACTCGTTTTGATTTTAGAACGGTTTCTACCTGGATGCCTTGGAACTTTGGGACAATAAATATTAATGATATGGATGTATTTTATTTTAAATATTATCCGAAAATGTTTTCTAATCCAGATTTATATTTTGATTTTTCGTCTTTTTTATTACATGAAGCTTTTCATGTTTATAAACAAAAAGATTGGACATATGATTCAAATGGTGGAGAGTCTATTCACGAATATCCGATAAATAAAGAAAATTACGCGCTAATGGGATTAGAATTTATGTTATTAGATAAAGCAATGATTGATACGAACCCAGAAAATATTAATCAAGCATTATATGATTGGACAATTGTACGTAACTATCGCTATAAAAAATGGCCACAATTGATTGGAGAAACAAAAACTGAAGCAATAGAAGGTTCAGCACGATACTTAGAGTATCGTTATAGTAATTTAACCGGTGGAAATCTTATGGTACTTGCAAAGAAAGAGAAGCCATATCATGTTACTTTTATGGAGGCGTTCAACTTTATTGCTAATGGACAGGCAGAATCTCCAAGGTTTTTAGAGCGGAATATGAGATATGAGACTGGCTCAGCTCTTGAATTAAGCATGGACAGAGCCAATATTCCATGGAAAGAAGATATTGAAGATAGTGCAACCAAACAAGGGAAGACACCCTATCAAGTACTAAATGCGTACTTTAATATAAATAATACGTCTACAATTGAAAATAAGATTAAAGAAATTAAAGAAAACAATGACTATGACACGCTTTTAGAACAAGGAGAAAAATTGGTGAAAATAAGTAACGAGTAAAGAAAAAAATCTCCTTTAAAAGGGCTAATTGAAGGGGATTTTTTTATTATAGGGTATATACACTACTAAAAACTCGGTTTTAATAATTAATTTTGAAACTTAACGTACAAGTAACAAATTAATTTGCGTCCCAATGTTGTCGAAATGTACAATTTTCTTTTTTATATGATGACTCCATGCCAATTAAGCTAATATTTAAAATTTCACGTATCGCATTAATTAATAAAAAACACAACAGAATAAAAATTAGTATACATTTAAATCTTATGTTGAATTAATCCATTAAATGGATAATGCATTGTTTGTTTTGGATAGACTTCTTGCGAAATATGTACCAAGGCATTTTTTCAATTCTAATGTGGTAAGATATATATTAACAATAAAAGGGGATGGGTAAAATGAGGGATTTACAAGAAGAAAACTATGAACAATTAAAAAGAGAAAAAAATAACATTATTCTGGTTTTAAAAAGTGGAGTTAGAATACCAGGACAAATTGTTGGATTAGACCGTTTTACTGTTCTAATGATTGTTAATGGAAAACAACAATTAATTTATAAACAAGCTATATCCACAATTGCTATGTAAAAAATAATATCCTTAGCTTTAAGAAAAGCGAATCTATATCTAGGAGGCGTTTAATTGAACTTGTCTCAAGAAAAAAAACTAAAATTAATGATGCATACTATTACTTTAGTATCTTTCATGATTCTTACTTTTTTAGGCATTACAATTTTCTTTGTCCCATTCATTTTTTATTTTATATTCAAATCTAAAGAACTTCGTATAGTAGCTATTGAAACAGGTATTTATCAGCTATTCACATGGATTATTGTATTGATCTGGAATACTTTTATAATAAGGATTTTAATGTTTTCTATGTTCCATTTCGATATGAATGAGAGTAGTTTGTCAATGATATTGTGGACAGCACCATTATATATAATCATAGTTATTTTATTAGTTTTTGGGCCTTTTAAAGGGATTATATATGTATTGCAAGGAAAAGAGTTTCATTATCCAATTATATCCAAATGGACTAGAAAGTAAAAATAAATAAAGAAGAATCCAGCTAATTATCAATCCGTTTTTATTTTTTATGAATTGTCTATTTACGGAATATAAATATATACTTTGCGCTTAACGTTTCCACTTCAATCTAAAATGTTGCAATTTTCTGTTTCATTGAGAATTTATATAAAAAGATTTGCAAAGGGACTTACTGTAAAGAGTATTTATAACAAGTTTCTTCCTATTATATATAAGATGTTGGATGGTATGAATTAAAACAGAGATACAATTAGCTCAAGAAGATAAAATCTAAGGTATGAAGTATAAGGATGTAGCTGAGAAATATGATGTAAGTGTTAATTACTATAAAATCATAGAAGAACAGATACCAATGGGACAGAAAAGAAGACAGGTGCACCCATTTGGAATAAAAATGCGTAGGCAATTTGGATAATAAGAACCAAAATGAGGAAACAAGAATGTCGCGGACCATGACGCTCCCACAGAATAGAATAATTTAAGAAGCGTAGAAATTAAACCATTCTACGCTTCTTCTAATTTATAAGAAATCTAATGTTTTTCTAAATTTCTTATATAAGATTTTACAGCTTGCAATAAGAATTCTTCCTGTCCCATACCAGCACCGGCTGCCATCTGAACTACTTTTTGCTTGAATTGATGATCCACATGAAAAGTTAATGGCTCTACATTACTTTTAAAGTAAATTCCTTCTACATGTGGAAGTATCGTGCCGGATTTCATATGAGAATGTAAGTATTTAATTTCCTCTTGAAACTGCAATGGATCTACTTGTAGTACAAAAGGTTTAATTTCTAATCTGATAGTATCTGATGAATTACTTAATCGCATATTTGTAACACCTAGCTCTTTATAAAATAAATTTATTAGATTATAAGTGATAGAATTAAATAGTTGAGGTTTTTTAAATGAAAAAGATAAATACCCTCGTTTTGTAATTACCGCTTTTTTATTGAAAGGTTCAAAGGAGTAATCGTGTTCCTTATAAGTGGATAGAGGAAAAATTTCTTCGTCCTCTGTAAGAATCTTGCCGTCTCCGCCATTAATCTCTATTACCCTAGCGGTTTTTCCGGTATGTAGATGCTTTAATAATTGATATAAATATATATCTTCATCTTGAATCTTAGTAATAAATGTTTTTCGCTCTTTTGTTTTAGTTTTTTCATAATCAAGCATAAAAATCTCTAGATCTTCCTCATCAATAATATATACTTGTTTTCCACGTTTTTCTACCATTGTTGCGGGTAATTTTCCAGATTTAATGTACGTAAAGATAGTAGATGGTGCAACATTAAGAATTTCAGCTACTTCTTTCGTGCTAAGACCTTTAACCTCACTTTTATTTTTTAAACGTTCAATATCCTCTAAATAGAAAATCTTACTACCGAATTGCTTCCAGTTATCTTTATATGCACATTCTATTAATCCATCTTTTTCTTTTTTTAAAATTGTTTGTACCGTTACTCCTAATAAGTCGGCTGCCTGTTTTGTCGTTACAGTAGGTTTTGTAATGAAAAATAAATCTTGTGTCATGAAAGGACACCTCCATAACTATCGTTTGCTAATATTTTAGGTATGTATATATCATATCAGAATCTGATTTATATTTAAAATAAGAAATAGATTTTATTAAATATTGTATTCATAGTTATGGTTTTAAGATATTTTTCATTCACTTTATATGTTAATGGGTTTTTATAGTTATTTTTATTATAGAATCACTATGAATTTTAAATAATTCACTTTTAAATGATATCTATTTATTAATAAATTATAAAAAAATATAAATATAAGTAAATGAAGAAGAATATAGCGTTCTTACAGAAAGAAAATGAATTATCATTTGTATAATTAATAGAAGTGAAATAAAATAATAATTATAGGTAATAAAAATAATTATATTCATAATCTTCTATAGTAGAGGTGAATTCGAAATATGAATAAAAAAAATGTGAAAGAAAATTTATTAATTATAAACAATCAAAGTGAGTATATGGATACATATGTAGAGAAAATAAAAGATATCATTACCTATCTATATAACAACAGTTATGTAGATAAAGTGGAAGATAAGATGGAGGTTGCAGAAAAAGAGGGAAAGGGTAAATATACGTATTTAAGTGACATAGAAGTCATTTATCATTTCGTACATTTACAAAAAGATATGGATGAGAAGAAGAATAGAAAAGAGGATACGAAAAAGAGTTATATCTCAGAAATCTTATCATTTTGTCAGTGCATGGTGCAGCATGCAGAAGAATTTGAATTGAATGGGGAAGAGGTACAGCAAAAATCTTCTTTATTGAAAACATTGCAACCTTGGCATATTCGTAAATACAATTCTTGGCTGAAACGGGTAGAGAACGGTAGGAATGGTGAAACGTATGCAGTGGCAACACTTGCAAAGAAAACAGTGCTCATTCGTTCTTTTCTAAAACATCTTCATGTGTTTTCTTATATTGAAAAGCCTCTTCATGAAGAACTACAGCGCGCAAATGTAAATGAGCAGGATCGGCCAAATCGAGACCTATCCTATAATGAGGTTATGAAAATTTTAGGATTTTATAAAGAAAGAGGACATTTAGTAAACTATACAATTTTACTAGCCCTAGCAAGTACTGGTGCAAGAATTCAAGAATTGTGCACCGCGAGAGTGAAAGATTTACATTATGACGGGAAGTACTGGTTAAAAGTCACTGGAAAAGGGGATAAAGTGCGTGAACTTTTTATTTCGGAACATTTATATCAGTGTATTTGTGAAATGAGGCTGAGAAGAGGGTGCCAAACGATCTTGGATAAAGGGGATGAGAGCCCGTTATTTATAAATCAAAGAGGAAATACTTATAACTCTAAAACATTATCGAATCAAGTAACGGATATGATAAAAAAGACAAACTTAGAGTTTCTACTATATCGTGAAAATCCAGTAACGGCGCATACATTTCGTCATGCGTTTGCAATTATGGCCGTAGAACAAGGTAATGCAGATTTATATCATTTAATGCAAACACTTGGACATGAAAATATTCAAACGACTAAAATATATTTAGAAAAGCATATGAAGCGTAAAAACAACGTTGGATCTACTTTTGCTGATATGTTGGTTTGAATTTTATATAGTTTATAGGGATATTTAATTGTGTATTTTTTACATAATTAAATGATGTTTATGTTCGTATATTTATTGTGAAGAAATGTTTAGGGTGGAAATAACTAAAAATAACGACATTCATTTTATACAGAAAAAACCAGGATGATTTTAAAAAGTTATCCTGATTTTTTCTTAAATACACATGATTATCCAAATGTCATAAAGTTAATTTGAACTAATTATAAGTTAGGCGGATTTTTATCTTTTCAAATTGGATAGTTTTAATAACATTATATAATTTGTAGAATTAGTTTATAGAGATTATGAAACTATTTTTCATTAGATGTATCTAATTGATGATTGATGACAGTGCTGGACTTATTATTCATAAGTATATAAATCCAACCTATGAATGATAAGGTTACTGGATAGAAAATTGCCCAATCACTAAATGAGTATACAAAAATACATATAACTAGAGAAAGGAAGGCCATCCACCAACCTATATCTTGAACTTTTAATAACTTAAGAGCAGCTAGCATTGTAAAAATATACGAGGTAATAAAAATTACACTAGGGCCTTTTAGAAGCGTCTCTAAATTTGGTCGTGCTATACCATAAAAAATTAAAATACAACTAAAAATTCCGCCTAAAACTAGTAAAACTCTAGTTGGAGTTTGAAAGTTAGAATGTAATTTAGCAAAGAAGGAAGGGAAATGTCCTTCTCTAGCTTGGGCATAAATCATTCTTGAAAAACCTGCAATGTTAGCATGTACAGCACTAAACGAAATGAAAATTGCTAAAATAGTGGTTATATATGTACCTATTGGTCCTAATCCTTTTGATATTAGAATACTAAGGGAAGCTATCTGGTTCTTATCACCATATGAGTGAGTCCCTATTGTTACAAAAGATATTGCAATGTACATAATTGAGATACAAATTGCCCCTAAAAATAGACTAATGGAAATATCTTTAGCAGGTCTTTTAAACTCTTCAGCTAATGGTGTTATCATCTCCCATCCTACAAATGAGAAAAAGATAATTACTGAAGAAGCTCCAACAGAAGACCATCCGTTTGGTACAAAAGGTGTAAAAGAACTTAATTTTACATAGGGGATAGAAACGACAACAGCCACAATTACTAAAAGTGAAATTATACAAATGACAAACACACTTACTTTTGATGATAACTCAATTCCTTTAATATGTAAGAGTAAAGAAGTAATCAAAATTAATGCCGCTATGCCTATAACCCCTGCATTACTTATTGGAAAAACATAGCCAATATATAGGGCACCTGTTAAAGCGATAATAGGTACTCCAATAGGAATAGATCCTAACATAATCCACCCTAGGATGGCACTCGTATTTGCATTAAATGCCATTTGAACATAAGCTGTAATTCCTCCTGCGCTAGGAATCATTTTAGCAAGACGTGCTAGAGTTGCGACAATGGGAAAAGCTAATATGGACATGATAACCCAAGATAAAAGCGAAGCTGGTCCAGCGCTATTTGCAGTAATTGAGGGCAATATAAGGATTCCACAACCCAACACAGCTCCTATGGTTAATGCAGTCCCTTGTACCCAAGTAATTGAACGTTTCAATGATTGTTGTGTCAAGATACTCAGCCTCTCTTTCATTAATTGATATCAATTATATAAAGTTTTAAAAAAAGATAACATGCTATAATTTATGTATTAATTATAATTTTCTTAAAAAATTTAAGAATTATTAATTGTATTCTTAATTAATCAAGGAGAGATACATTAATGGATCAAACAGATTTAAAGATTCTTTCACATCTTCAGGAAAATGCACGTTTAAGTATGGTTGAAATAGGAAAGCTGGTAGGTTTGAGTTCCCCTTCTGTTACAGAGCGGGTCAGAAGACTAGAGGAACAGGGTGTCATTATAAGTTATCGTACGATTGTTAATCCGAAAGAATTAAAAAAATATATTACCGCGTTTGTTTTAATGGAACCAAGAGATTGCAACAAATATAAAAAATTTGCAATGGAACATCCAGATGTAGTCGAATGCCATCGTATTGCCGGTTTATACAGTTATCTAACAAAGGTAGTGACAGAATCAGTACATACACTTGAAGACTATATTAATTTGTGCTTAGAGTTTGGAAAGCCTACAACCTTAATAGTGCTTTCTTCTCCAGTAGAACATAAATCACTTTTTACAGAGAGTGAAAAATCTTGATTACATATGAGAGATTATTCTAAAAAGATAAATATTGTGAAATGATAAAATTTAAAATTATATATTTGGTATAGTGTTAGACTAGGGCTTCGGCACTAGCTTTTCTTTCGCTTGAATATATTACTAAGTCATATATAATATGCTTATATACTTGAAAGTGAGGGAGAGAATGGCATACAGCAAGGCGCAAAATGAAGCCACAAAAAACTATAAAAAACGTAATCCAGTACAAGCGAAGTACCTTAATTATAAAACTATGGCTAGAAGTTTCATCAAGAATTTAGCCACACAAGAAGATTTGGATATGCTAAAAGAATTAATGGCAGAAAAAGAGGAGAATGACCGTGCTAGAAAATAAATTAGGTATCAAAAATCAGTTGGAATTGAATCGAGTGGAAGAACGACTATCAAAAATGAAAGCCAAAGATTTATATGATTCAGGAGAAATAAACCACATAGAAGTTGGCACATTTAAGGGTCTTTCTGACATTCATAATTATCTATTTGAAGATATTTATTTCTTTGCTGGAAAGATTCGAAAGGTTAACATAGCGAAGGGAAACTTTCGATTTGCTCCTGTTATGTATCTAAGCCATTCACTAGAACATATAAACACTATGCCACAAACAACCTTTGATGAAATCGTTGAAAAGTATGTTGAAATGAACATTGCCCATCCTTTTAGAGAAGGAAACGGTAGAGCGACTAGAATATGGTTAGATTTAATCTTTAAGAATGAAATTCAACAGGTGGTTGACTGGAATAGGATTGATAAAGAAGACTATTTACTGGCAATGGAACGCAGCCCGATTAAAGATATTGAAATTAAGTATTTACTCAAAAATGCACTAGTAGATAAAATTAATAGCCGTGAAGTATTCATGAAAGGCATTGATATTAGTTACTATTATGAGGGATATACTGAATATGATATAGAGGATTTATAAATAAAAAAGGGCTGAAATTGCCCTTTTTTTTGCATTTTGAAGAGGATTTTTCATATAAAAACAGTATAAAATAGATTCCACTAGGGATCCCTAGTGTTATTTGGAACTTATCTTTTATAGTATTACTTTATATAAAGATTTACAAAAGAAGTTCTTCTTTTCTGATAATAAATATTAATGAGTAATCATTAATTAATATACATAAATTACTTTATGGTTCATTCATGTATTCCTTTCCATCTACATTAATCATTTATTGCAACAGGTTTCCCGTCCAAAATAAGATGTTCAAACAAAGGCCAATATAAGTATCTTTATAATGATTTTCCAATATAATCAATGTGTTTATGAAAGGAACTCTGTGTTATTTTTGTTTTTTTACTAACTAATACAGCTTCAAACAAAGGACACAATTGCTACATACTAAGTGTAATTTATTACCTATTCAAAATTCTGTCTATTCAATCTTTCTAAAAATAAAAAAAGATTAAACTTATAAATATACAAGTTATAATGAGGGCGTCGAGACATAATTCAATACCTCTAGAGAAAATACCAAACCTCGTTTGGGTTTAAAAATTCTAAAGAACTTGCCAGTGATTTTTAAAAATTGGACATACTGCTATGATTACCATACGGAGGGTAGTGGATCAGAAGGGAAGTTTATTCAACCTTACAAAGAAAGCGTTATCAAATGAATTTTATTTTGAATTGGTCATTCCAATAACTTAGATTCAACAGTAATTAAAAATAATAAATTATGGGGGTGTTTATATGAACATGAATGTAGCATCTATTAAAGAAAAAAAGATTGTTAAATACAAAAGTTGTTTTGATGTGATTGGGCCCATAATGATAGGTCCTTCAAGTTCACATACTGCAGGTGCTTTGGCTATTGGAACAGTTGCTAATAGATTATTTCAAGGTCTTCCCAAAAAAGTTGTGGTAAAGTATTATGAATCATTTGCTGAAACCCATAAAGGTCACGGAACTGATTTTGCAATTATTGCTGGTATATTAGGCTTTGCTGCCGATGATAGCAAAGTGCCAGATGCCATTAAAATAGCAGAGTCTAAGGGAATTGACATTACCTTTATTGAAAAATCGGGTAATAGTCCTGCTGGTCATCCAAATACGGCAGATGTATATGTAGAGGATGAAAGTCGAAGTATTAGAACGATGGGTATTTCGGTCGGTGGTGGGTTGATTGAAGTCAAACATGTTGAAATCGATGGATTTAGCTTAGATCTGCAGGGGCCATTGCCAGTTGTTATTGCGATTTCGGAAAGAGCTGACTTTGAATTTGTTTTACGCAGGATCTTTAAACAATATGATGTGGAAATTAACAGCTTTCATAGTTTGGAAGATAAAACAAAATATTTATATGCATTCGCTTTGGATTCGATATTGCCTGGTAATGTTCAGAAGGAATTGGGATATTTAGGCAATATAGCTAATCTTATTATTCTTTAGTTATATTAAGGAGTGAAAAATATGTATATGTCCATAAAAGAAATTGTGGATGCAGCTAATAAAAGCCAAAAGCCAATTTATGAATTAGCAATCGAACAGGAAATCAAACAAACTAAAACTTCTTATGAAGAAGTTTGGAGTAAAATGGAACGAAATTTAGCGACTATGCAACATGCAATAAATAAAAGTATCGAAGGCGACGGTGTATTTTCTCCAACTGGGTTAACCGGAGGGGATGCCGTAAAACTTAAAAACTATCGAGAAAATAGGAAAACTCTTTCTGGAGATTTGATGGTGTTAGGGATTCAAAGTGCTATCGGTGTTAATGAAGTAAATGCTGCATTAGGAGCTATTTGTGCAACTCCAACAGCAGGTGCGAGTGGGACGATTCCGGGAGTCCTATTTAGTATTAAAGATACGTTGCAGTTAAGTCATGAAGATATGATTCATTTTCTATTCACTTCAGCGTTATATGGAACGATAGTCGCAAACAACGCTTGTATTTCAGGAGCGTACGGAGGATGTCAAGCTGAAGTAGGAAGTGCCTCAGCGATGGCGGCTGCAGCTGCGGTAGAAGCTGCGGGTGGAACGCCACAGCAATCTTCTGAAGCTTTTTCGACCGCATTACAAAATTTACTCGGTTTAGTTTGTGATCCGGTCGCTGGTTTGGTAGAAATTCCTTGTGTAAAGAGAAACGCTATTGGAGCGACAAATGCTTTAGCAGCAGCAGACATCGCATTAGCCGGCGTAAACAATATCATCAATGCTGACGAAGTTATTGAAGCAATGTATAGGGTTGGAAGACAGATGCCTCGTGAGTTAAGAGAGACAGGTTTAGGCGGAATTGCGGCTACACCTACAGGGATTGCCATTAAAAATAAAATCTTTGGGGAGAAACAATCAAATCAATAAACAGCTATCGAGTATATTGTGAAATGTTTAACAATGTGTACTCTATAGTTCGCCTAAGGATGTCTGTATGTTGGGGGAATTATCAATAAAATATATTACTATATAATTAAAATATTTTGTAAGTGGTAAAAAAACCATCAGGTTGATGCTTCGCTAATTTTTTGATTTTGATTAATTTAGAAGAGGAATATTCGTTGTGGTGCACTATATAAGCAATTCATTTTTCAAGAACGGTCTATATTCCTATACCTTAAATAGAGAATTGAGAATAGGACACAAGGAGGAATTATTATATGAATGGGAATACTGCAAAAAACATAGAATTTCAAGCTGATAATACTGCAGTAAAAAATGAGAATTATCTAGACCCTAAAAAATGGCATAAACAGGATACTACCTGGGCATTGAGCCTTTTTGGAACAGCAATTGGAGCAGGGGTACTTTTTTTACCGATTAATGCAGGTTCAGGTGGTTTATTATCATTGCTGTTAATTACCATACTTGCCTATCCTGTTATGTATTATTCACATAGAGCGCTTGCTAAAATGATTTATGCTTCGAACTCTGCCGATGAGGGGATTACAGGTACTATAAGAGAGTATTTTGGAGATAAGGCAAGTATCATTTTTAACATTGTATATTTTGTCTCCATTTATACGATCGTGCTGATGTACTCGGTCGCACTTACAAATACCGCTAGTAGTTTTATCGTGCATCAATTGCACATGCCGGAGCCTCCAAGGGCCATTTTATCGCTTGTCTTAGTACTCGGTCTTATCGCAATACTAAATTTTGGTCAAGATATAACTGTAAAGATCATGAGCATGCTTGTGTATCCTTTTATAGCTTCTCTACTTTTTATCGCGATATCTTTAATTCCACAGTGGAATACGTCAATGCTTAGTTTTTCAAGTGTTTCTACTACCTCAACAGGAACAGGATATTTAGGAACGATATGGATGATACTTCCAATCATCGTATTCTCGTTTAATCATTCGCCTATGATTTCGTCATTTGTTATAAAACAGAGAGCTACGTATGGAATAGAAGCTACTGATGCCAAATGTGCCCAAATACAAAAAGTTTGTTATATCATGACATTTGCTGTTGTTATGTTCTTTGTTTGGAGCAGTACCTTAAGTTTAACTCCAAATGATCTTAAGGTGGCAAAAGAACAAAACTTGTCAATCCTATCATATCTTGCTAATGAGCTTAATTCGCCAGTAATTACTATTGCAGCTCCTATTATTGCCTTTGTGGCTATTACAAAGTCTTTCCTTGGCCATTATATAGGAGCGTATGAGGTAATGCGTGACATGATTATCAAGTCCGGTAAAAAACGTGGGAAAGATATAGGAGAAAAAACAGTTAAGACAATGATTCTTACTTTTGTCGTATTAACATGCTGGTATGTTGCTTATACAAATCCAAGTATTCTTGGAATCATTGATGCCCTTAGCGGTCCGCTAGTTGCTGCTATCTTATGTCTATTACCAATGTATGCAATTCGTAAAGTGCCTGTGCTAGCTAAATATAGAGGTAAGATGAGCAATGTATTTGTCATTATAATAGGTATACTTACTGTACTAGCAAGTATTAAGTCACTATTCTAATTCACTATTGTTAGTATTGATGCAAAAATCGTCGGATATGAAAAAAGAAAGATTCTTGTCAGAAATGAATTTTATAGTGTTGAACCAAAGGGGTCACGGTTTTGGACAAACTTTTCATCTTGGAGAGTTTGTCTTTTTTGATTATGTGCATAACTTTTTTACTAGCTATATGAAGTTCTTTGATAATTTGATATAGGAGGTGGTGGGGAGAAAATAGAGTGGGAAAACTATGTCATTCGGTTCCTGCGTAAAATATCAATCGTACCAAGAGAGCGTCCAAGTGTCGGACATCTAGGGGAGGACAGCCCGAAGTTACGCTCAGGTTGTTGAAAGGCTACCTTTGTCACGGAAATGAGAAGCTTCTACTTTAAGCTTTATTAAGTGGCGAGTAGATCACTTTAAAAGTTGTCACCTTAATAATTAATTTCTCCCAAAGAGCATTCACACTTAAATAGGCAATAGTAAATAAAAACTTCATACGAACCACACATTAACTCCACTAATAGCACAAACTAAAGTTGTATAATTTAATTAATATATTTAATTGTGAACATTCGAACATACTAATATTATGTAATAAGGAAGTTACACTAAAACAGAAGAAAACAAATAAGGGAGAGAAGATACTATGACGAGATTTGTAAATCACAACGTAGAGAACACAATTTTAGAAGAGGATGTAGAGCTTTTAAAAGTTATGGCACACCCAATGCGTTTAAAACTGATCAGTGAGCTTTCTAAACATAAAACACTAAATGTAACCCAAATGACCGAAATTTTAAACATTCCACAATCAACAGTATCCCAACATTTATCTAAAATGAGAGGGAAGGTTTTAAAGGGAAATCGTCAGGGATTAGAAATTTACTACAGCATTAAAAATCCAAAAGCTGAAGAAATTATGGGATTATTAGGACCAATTCAATAGTTTTTATATTTCTATTCATTACGAATGTCACATAATACAAGTAAAATAACAATGAAACAGATATCAAAAAGATAGAAAATGATCATTGTGCTATTTTCTTGCTGTTTAATAAATTGAAAGACACCTTAAATTAAGGTGTCTTTTTAATTACACATAAAACGAAGGATTAGATTAGCCAAACGCTATAAAATCTATGGGAGTATTAATTAGATAGTATATAGATATAGAGTCAATAGAATATAATTCTTAAAAAATTCGATATTTATTATTTTTAAGAATTATACATTTTTATATATTTTAGAGGGTGTTGCAAAACTAAAATA
>NZ_JXIS01000146.1:0-512 GCF_000836715.1 Bacillus sp. L_1B0_5
TTTCACCTGTAAGATCACCCAAATCTTCCACAAGAACATGTTGTACTTGATCATGTTCAAAATAATTATCAGCACCATTTACGAAAACATTTAAGTGTTTGGAAAGGAACTCAGCTTTTGAATGTGCAGACTGTTTCGCCTTTTTGAACTCAATTTCAAGTGTTTCCATTGTAACGGAAACACCAATATTCGGGTTAACCATTTCCCAAACTTTACGATCTTCCCAATCATAATTTTTATTTGGCTCCCAGATTGCAACAAACAAAGAATCGTCATCGTCATTTTCCAAAACAAATTTCGCATATTTATAAACACGCATACCGACAGATGAAGCACCCTTACCAGCTGTTGAAATATTAAGCATTATTGGTTGTTCACGAGAAATCTGCGCTGACTTCAAGTTATCATACATGTCCATATTTTCCTGTGCATGGAGCTCGTCATTTAACACAAAATAAGGGTTCTTTCCTTCAAGACCCTTCGTGTTTTTCGTTAATACTTTGAATTTATTT
>NZ_JXIS01000147.1:0-12302 GCF_000836715.1 Bacillus sp. L_1B0_5
TATTTATGAGTTTTGCAACACCATCTAAAATAAAAAGAAATTATAAAAGGAGAAATTAAAATGACAACAATGCAAGTAAGTAATGACATGTACAAAATCCCAGAGGCGGATGTAGAATTATTAAAGATTATGGCCCATCCAGTTAGATTACAGATCGTGAAAGAACTAGAACGTCGCAAAGTTTGTAATGTAACAGAGTTAACAGATCTATTAAAAGTACCGCAATCAACTGTATCTCAGCATTTATCTAAGATGCGTGGCAAGATTCTACGCTCGGAAAGAAGAGGGTTAGAGATGTACTATCATATTGCAAATTCCAAAGCATGCCAGATTGTTAGTGTACTAGGTTTATAATTAGCTCAAACTAAATAGCAGATTATAAGATTAAAAATAAAATAAGGGCAGCCATATTAGGCTGCCCTTATTTTATTTGTGATTTTGCATATATTTTTGCACATTTAGTATAACAAACATTTTTCTTTCCTATCAAACTTCAATCTTATTTTTTCTCAATATGTTTCGTTTAATTTTATATTATAATAAACTTAGTTCTTTTTATTTATGCATATTTTCTGGGGGGAATCCTTTTGCTGAGGATTCCTTTTTTATTTTTAAATAATTCATAAATAAACATAATTCAATTCAAATTGAATTTTAAACTGCTATTCATAAAGAAACTGTTGAAATAGCCTGTTTGTAAATGAATTGTTGCTTTCCGTGACTAGAAACTAGCACTGAAAATTTATCAACAGCGATAATGATTCCAGGTACTCTTACTCCGTTTAGTAAAAATATCGTTACTAATCTTTTTCCCTCTATTAACTTCTTATAAAAATTTTCTTGTGTATGCATTAATAGTTTCTTCCTCTCTTTAATTGTTCTAATCTTTTTAGATCCTTCTTATGGATGCAAAAAGAACGGTATAATTATAACGTTTTTGATATATTAAAATTTTAGGATTTTAATATATTGTTATTCTACAAAGAGATCCTATATAAAAATAAAAGCCCTCACAATGAAGTGAAGACCTTTGTTTATTTATCATCCACCAGTATGGCCGTGAGCATATTGTACGATTTTATCCCCGCTAAGAGCTTTTTGTGTATCAGTTACATTATTAGCGTTAAACATAAACGTGAATACGGCTGTTAATCCAATTAAGCTAAACATTACTTTTTTCATTTTAAAGCCTCCTTTTCAAAGTTTTGTTCTTCTGCTTGATGGCTAAGATAAAAATAATCGCTTGCTTTTGAACGGTTATTTTCTTGATGGAATAAAACCGCTAACTTTTTAGCGTATTCTTGTACATATTCATGTAGGTCTTCTCTATTAAAATAAGAAATTCCTGTTTTAATTGTCTTCTCTAATTCGTCAGCAGCGACCTTTTGATTTAATTTTTCTAAAATTAAAAAGTGATGTTCGTATTCCTCATTCTTTAGCTCTTTACAAATCTCTAAGCCTTTCACTATAAGATTAGAAGTTTCTTTGGCCTCACCAATTTTCATATGCTCCCTAGCTTTAATAAAAATTGCTTTATAATCTTTAGGGAGTTCTTGTGTTACTTCAGAGAGGTATCGTATTGCTAGTTCAGATAAATTTTGACCTGAATACATTAAACCTAAGTTATGGCGTACAAACGTGATATTCTTTTCTTCACCAGATTTTTTGAATGTATTAATAGCTGTAATAAAATGTTCTTCAGCTTCCTCAAATTGTTTTAAATGAGTACAAGCTAATCCAATTAAATTATCACATAACCCAATATTAGTTTCATATCCTGCATGCTTTTTAAAGGTATCCTTTGCTTTGGTAGCTTCTTTAATTGCAGCAAGCGGTTTGTAAATATGATAATGGAAAGTTGATAATTTAAAATGGAATTCAGCATGTTCAATTTCATCAGGAATGTGTTTTAAGAGTAATTCAGCTTGATTATAATGTTCTTTTGCACATGTAAAATCACCTGTTATATTTGAATGAATAGCTTTAAAGAAGTGGTAGTAGTATTGTAAAAGCTGATCTGCAGGTACACCCAATGAATCGACTTTATCAAAACTATCTTTTCCAATACTTAAACTATCAAGCATATATTGATGACGAAAGTCTAAAAGAGCATAGTATAAAAGTAGGTTTTGATCTTCTTCAATGTTATGTATTTTTTGATCAATCTCAAGTTTTAAATTATGTGCCTTTCCTACATGTCTGGCACGTATCTCTATATACCAGTCATTTAACATTTTTGTGATTTGCTCATTACCCTTTATCGAAGCAATCATTATATATTCCCCCATCCTATAGAGTGTCCTATTTATTACCATCATAGCAGAAAAATAAAATTTATTAAGTAATTTTAATTTATTTATCAACAAAATTCTGAAAATTAACGGTAATTATACTGATTTGTTGAATCTTAGAGTGTAAATAAGTGGATTAAAGTCTGAAAATAAAGATTTTACTTTGTGTTCAGTTGATTGTTATGATGTTAATGTAAAAAAATGTATAAGGGGATGGGCTTTTTGAAGAAAACTTTAAGGTGTATTTTTAGTATTGTAGTTTTAACTGTATTTCTACTTAGTAATTTAAAGTATGCTTCTGCATCTGAAAAAGACTATGAAGTTATAACAAAGGAAGCAGCACAGCGTAAAGCAGAGATTTATGTTAAAGCTATAGGAGAACACTCGTATCCTAATTGGATAGATTCAAAATTTAGTGAAAGTAAAACTTTAAGAGATTTAAATGGGAAAGTGAAAGGATACTTATTTCAAATACAAAAAGAGAATCAGGACTACGGATATGTTATTGTAAATGGTAGTATGATAGGCAACTCAATAATAGAATCAACAAGAGCAGGTGATAATCCATATAAAGATATTCAAGAAGATCATGCAGTGTACACTGGGCCAATACAATATTTTAAAAAAGAGAATGGCTTAGTTACTAGTCTTAATACTAATGAAATTATCCCAAACAAAGATTTAATAAAGAATAAAAGTTTAAAAGAAGAAGTTGTATATTCTTCAAAAAATTTTGGTGGAAATGTCATTCAACAGGAGACATATAACAGTAAAATAATTAAGGATGTTCCAGACTACACCTGGCTGGTAGGATGCGTCCCGACGGCAATAGCTAATATAGTAGTTTATTGGTCCAAAAATGGATTTCCTAATTTACTAAAAAATAACGAAACTTCAGATTGGTTAATAGACAATTTAGGAACTATGATGGGGACAGATAGAGGTACTGGTGAAAGTACAGGAGGAGTGAAATATGGTACTTACACAGATAGAATTGCTCCAGCACTTCAAATATATTGGAATAACCGAGGATATAGTAGCCCGGATGTTAATTATGCTGCATATGAAAAAATAACATTTGATACAATTAAAAGGGAATTAGAATCTGGACGACCTTATGGTTTTAGCGTATCAAAGCATAATTTGTATACAGAACACTATCTTACTGGGATAGGGTATGAAGAACTTATAATACCTGATTTGAATGAAACATATCAAACCTTAATTGTGCATGACACTTGGAATACAACTCCTGAAGATGTTTATTTGGATTATAATGAAGTAATTAATAAAATTGATTCTTATTTATTAATCAATCCATATAATTTTAAGGATGTTCCAAAAGGATATTGGGCCTATGATCAAATTATGTATATGGTAGGCAATAAAATTATGAATGGTTATGGAAATGGATATTTTGGAGCGCAAGATAACATGACAAGAGAACAACTAGCGGCATTTTTATACAGATACATAAAGCCAGTAGATACAAATGAAAATCCATATGGCGATATCGGTGACAGTCCATTTAAAAAAGAAATTACAGCATTAACAAAGAGAGGTATTTTCTCAGTAAACTCAGAAAAGAAATTCAACCCCAAAAATACAGCAACCAGAGCAGAAATTGCAGCTGTATTAACAAAAGCATTTGATTTAAAAGTAAAAGCGAACTATGAGTTTAATGATATGAAGGGTCATTGGGCAAATGAGTATGTAAAAGCGTTATATAGCAATGGAATTGCGAATGGGACAGGAAATAAAAACTTTAGTCCATCCGCCAATGTAACAAGAGAGCAAATGGCGATGTTCTTGTATAGGGCGATTAACCTTGATCCTAATTATACTCCATCTCCGATTTAAGAACTTTTAAGAAAGCTATTGTCAAACCAGACAATCACCAATAAAAAGTGCCTAATTGTACTTTTTTATTGGTGATTTTTAATATGTACATAGAATTATTTTATATATTACAATGTGTTTTGTTTTATCGAATTAAAATTTGCAATATTTCAATAATACAGTTATAGTTGTAATTGTAAAAAAATGTATAGGGGGATTGTTATGTGTAAAGGAAAAGGTTTGTTGACAGCTACTGTATTTTCTATGGGACTATTTCTTTTTGATTTAAACATTTCTAATGCGGAAGAGGGGAATATTGGGATTGTGTCTGAAGAAGAAGCAAATTATAAAGCTAAGGTGTATATGGAGAATGTAAGTAAACAATCATATCCACAATGGAAAGAGGCGCAACTTAGTGAAACGAAAATTCTACATGATTTTAACGGAAGTGTTAAAGGTTATTTATTCCAAGTAAATAAAGAAAATAAAGATTGTGGTTATATTATTGTTAATGGAACAAATAAAGGTTCTTCAATTTTAGAATCAACTAGGGAGGGAAGTAACCCGTATAAAGATGTTGCAGAAAGTGAAGCAATATATTCTGGACCAATTCAATATGCAAAAAAAATAGACGGTAAATTTGTAGATATGCCAAGAGATGAAGTTATTTCAAAGAAAGATGTAGAAAATAAAAGTCAAATGATAAATCCAAAAAAATATGCTTCTACAACTTCTGAAAATACATACGTAGAAAAGAAAATTAATAATGTACCAGATTATACATGGTATAAAGGGTATACTCCAACTGCTACTGCCAATATAGTATCCTATTGGTCTCAAAATGGATTCCAAAACCTTCTTCAAAGTTATGAAGGTTCTAATCAGTTAATAGAAAATTTAGCAAGAGATATGGGAACTGTACAAGGTTATCGTAGTCCGGATGGTAAGGTATCTGGTGGACAGACAGAAATGTCTAAAATTGTACCTGGTTTAAATAAATACTGGAATTATAGAGGTTATGATGTTAATGCTGAATTAAATGGGACACCTTCATATGAAAAATATAAAAAAGAGATTAACGCAGGTCGCCCTATTATTATTAATACTTTAAAGCACTTTATGTATAAAGATCATTCTATAACGGGAATAGGGTTTGAAGAAATGTACATGCCTGAATTTAATGAAAAATTGTCAAATATTATTATCCATGATACATGGGATGAAACCCCAGTAGAAATTATGCTTGATTATAATGAGAGTTCTAAATATATCAGTAATTTTGTTACTATAAATCCATTTAATTTTATTGATGTCCCAAAGGGACACTGGTCATATGAGCAAATTACGTATATGGCAGGAAATAAAATTATGAATGGATATGGAAATGGTTATTTTGGAGCGCAAGATAATATGACGCGTGAACAATTAGCGGCATTTTTATACAGATACATAAAGCCAGTAGATACAAATGAAAATCCATATGGTGATATCAGTGACAGTCCATTTAAAAAAGAAATTACGGCATTAACAAAGAGAGGTATTTTCTCAGTAAACTCAGAAAAGAAATTCAATCCAAAAAACACTGCGACACGAGCAGAAATCGCAGCTGTATTAACAAGAGTATTTGATTTAAAAATAAAAGCGAACTATGAGTTTAATGATATGAAAGGACATTGGGCAAATGAGTATGTAAAGGCGTTATATAGTAATGGGATTGCGAATGGGACGGGGGATAAAAACTTTAGCCCATCTGCAAACGTAACGAGAGAGCAAATGGCCATGTTCTTATATAGGGCAATTAATCTTGATCCTAATTATATTCCTGTTCCGATTTAAAATAAATATTATTATTTGCACAAAGTTACTAAAGAACATTATTAGTAACTTTGTGTTAGGAATGAAGTTAATTATTTAATAGAGAGTGACTTTAAAATAGAAACGGAGATTTTTTATGAAAAAGATTATGAAAATTCTTTATATCATTCCAATATTAATAGGGATGATATTTATTGGTGAGAAAAGCTCATTTGCTGCAAAAACAGAAATAAGTACTATTACGATGGAAAAGGCTGAGAATAGGGCAGAAATTTATAAGCGAGCTGTAAGTGAAAAAGCGTATCCTCAATGGAAAACGGCAAATTTTAGTGAGAAAAAAACATTATACGATTTAGAAGGAAAAGTAGATAGCTATTTGTTTCAATTGCAAAATAGTGACCAAGAACTTGGTTATATAATCGTTAGCGAGAAAAACAATAACTTATCGGTTACTGAATCGACAAGGGAAGGCAGTAACCCTTATAAGTTTGTAAAAGAAGGCGAGGCAATATATACAGGTCCGTTACAATATTATCAGAAAAAAAATGGTGAATTAATAGATCTTAATACTAGTAAAGCGTCAGAAAGTGTGGGCCTTACAAGAGGAGTGCAGAATAAAAAATCAGATAATTATTCGTTTAGTTCCTCAAAAGCACTGGTAGTGGGAGAAGAAATATATAATTCAAGAATTTTAGATGTACCAGACTATACTTGGTACGTGGGATGTACACCAACGGCTATTGCAAATATAGTAAGTTATTGGGCTGAAAACGGGTTTCCTAATTTGCATAAACGTACTGAAACTGCAAATCAATTAATAGACCGTTTAGGGAATCTAATGGAGACAGATAGAGGAACTGGTGAGACTACAGAAGGGGTGCTATTTGGGACTTGGCCACATAAGATTAAACCTGCATTAGAGAAATATTGGAAAGATAGAGGTTACACAGCGGAAATATCATGGATGGTAGAACCACTATCTTATTCTGCTGTTCAAAAAGAAATAAACGCTGGTCGACCAATAGGGTTAGGTGTTCAAAACCATCCAATTTATACTAGCCATCATATTACTTTGGTAGGATATGAAGAGTTAATTATACCAGATTTAAATGAATCATATCATACTGTAATCATTCATGATACATGGAATACTACTCCAAAAGATGTATATCTAGATTATGAAGATAACATCCAATATCTTATTCACTACACCACGATAAATCCATATGTTTTCATAGATGTCCCAAAAGGACACTGGTCATATGAGCAAATTATGTATATGGCAGGAAATAAAATCATGACAGGTTATGGGAATGGATATTTTGGAGCGCAAGATAATATGACACGTGAACAATTAGCGGCATTATTATACAGATACTTAAAACCAGTAGATACAAATGAAAATCCATATGGAGATATCGGTGACAGTCCATTCAAAAAAGAAATTACAGCATTAACAAAGAGAGGAATTTTCTCAGTAAACTCAGAAAAGAAATTCAACCCAAAAAATACAGCAACTAGAGCAGAGGTTGCAGCTGTATTAACAAAGGCATTTGATTTAAAAGTAAAAGCGAACTATGAGTTTAATGATATGAAAGGTCATTGGGCAAATGAGTACGTAAAGGCGTTATATAGCAATGGAATTGCGAATGGGACGGGGGATAAAAACTTTAGCCCATCTGCAAACGTAACGAGAGAGCAAATGGCCATGTTCTTATATAGGGCAATTAATCTTGATCCTAATTATATTCCTGTTCCGATTTAAAATAAATATTATTATTTGCACAAAGTTACTAAAGAACATTATTAGTAACTTTGTGTTAGGGATGAAGTTAATTATTTAATAGAGAGTGACTTTAGAATAGAAACGGAGGTTTTTTTATGAAAAAGATTATGAAAATTCTTTATATCATTCCGATATTAATAGGAATGATATTTATTGGTGAGAAAAGCTCATTTGCTGCAGAAAATGAAAAAAATATTATAGCGAAGGAAGAGGCACAGCGTAAAGCTGCGATTTATGTTCAAGCAATAGGTAAACAATCATATCCTAATTGGATAAACTCAAATTTTAGCGAAAGTAAAACTTTAAGAGATTTAGACGGTAGAGTGAAAGGATATTTGTTTCAAATACAAAAAGATAATCAGGACTATGGGTATATTATTGTAAACAGTAGCAATAAGGGATCATCAATAATTGAGTCTACAAAAAAGGGGAATAATCCTTATAAAGAGGTACCAGAAGGTCAAGCTGTGTATGTAGGACCGTTACAATATTTAAAAAAAGAGGGCAATAAAATAAGTAGTCTAAAGACGAATGAAATTGAACAGAAAAATATAGTTCAATTTGAAGAAAAAAAACAGAACTTAATTTCTTCGTCGAGGGGTTATGTTAAGGAAAACATTCCAAATAATATACCAGAAGATATTTACAGAGGGAAAAGTATAAACAACGTACCTGATTACACCTGGTATAGAGGTTGCTCTCCAACGGCTTTTGCTAATTTAGTAGCATACTGGTCACAGCAGGGATTTCCAAATCTACTAAAAAACAATGAATCAGAGCATCAATTTATTAACAATTTGGGGGATGTTATGGGTACTACACCTGGAACATATGACCCAAAAGGAAATGTTATTGAAGGGGGAGCAACTTCAATCAACAATATGGTCCCAGGGTTGAATAAGTATTGGAACAGTCGAGGGTATTCTATGAACGCAGAATTAATAGAGTCTCCATCATTCGAAAGATTTAAACAAGAAATAGATGCAAATCGCCCGTTTGTAATAACAATTTTGCCGGATAGCCCTTTGTATAAGGGGGCACATTCAGTAACTGCAGTGGGGTATGAGGAACTACAAATTTTTGAAACGAATGAAACATTCCGAACGTTTGTTGTTCATGATACTTGGTCTTCTACTCCTTTAGATGTTAGTCTGGACTATGATGAGTATCTTAAGTATATTCATGACATCGTAGTTGTAAATCCATTTTCATTTATTGATGTTCCCAAAGGACATTGGGCATATAATCAAATTATGTATATGGTTGGGAATAAAATTATGACAGGATATGGAAATGGATATTTTGGAGCGCAAGATAATATGACAAGAGAACAACTAGCGGCATTTTTATACAGATACTTAAAGCCGATCGATACAAATGAAAATCCATATGTTGATATTCATGACAGTCCATTTAAGAAAGAAATTACAGCATTAACAAAGAGAAGGATTTTTACAGTAAACTCAGAAAATAAATTTAATCCGAAAAGTACCGCGACGCGAGCAGAGATTGCATCCGTATTAACGAAAGCTTTTAATTTAAAAATAAAAGCAAACTATGAGTTTAATGATATGAAAGGTCATTGGGCAAATGAGTATGTAAAAGCGTTATATAGCAATGGAATTGCAAATGGGATCGGAAATAAAAACTTTGGTCCATCTGCTAATGTAACGAGAGAGCAAATGGCGATGTTTTTGTATAGAGCAATAAATCTTGATCCTAATTATATTCCGGTTCCGATTTAAGAATATGATAGACAAAAACTATTAAAATAAAAAAGCCCTAATAGGGCTTTTTTATTTTAATAGTTTTTTATTTGTTTGCATTAATCTTCTGAGCTATATTAAACATTTCATCCTTGATTTGTTGTTTTTCATCATTAGATAATAGATCTTTTGATGGATTTAATTCTTTAATCATTGAAAAACTAGGGTTAAAATGTTGAAGGTTTTTATTGTCGTACAGATTTGCTCCATATGTAATCCAATATATTCCTTTTAGTCCAAGCACACTAAAGTAATTAAATGCCCAATTTTCAGGTGAAGGGCTAATTTGGCTTGCTCTCTCATTATTAATTAATTGGGATTTTGCAAAACCGGCAGCTCTACCTATGTAGCCATAGTGAATATTTGCTAATTCCATATTTTTTACATTTTGTCCATTAAATATGAATCCATCTTTTCCACCAAATAATTTATTCCCATAATACCATTCACCATAGTCAGATTGTTGTTTTTCAGCTATAAATGCTCCAACGCCTTTAGGATATGTACCTAATCTTTTATCCTCTTCTACTGCATAATTAACAATAATAGCATTTCTTTTAAGAATAAAAGAAAAATGATCTGTGATATCGTTTGTATCGGGAGTTGCTGCTAATGCACTACTGCTAAATATAGTTGTAGCCATTGCGATAGCTATAAGTAAAAGTGAAGCTTTTTTCATCATGGTTCCTCCTATAAATTGGATTATATATTTATAGTGTACAACTTTAGAGTGTTTTTATAAACAATAAATTCTAAAAATAATATATTTTGTAATAAAGTAGAATTTTTTGTTTATTTATCTTATTTTTTGTTATATTATGTTAATTGATAACAAGCATATAAACAAAGAAGGGAGGAAGAGTATGAAAAATTTAGGAAAGGTTCTATTGGTATCTTCATTATTAATGAGCCCTGTGACTACAATAAATATTCATGCTGAAGAAATTGTAAAACAAGATGATAAATCTTATGAAAATGCTCTTGCTGCAGCTAACTCATATTTTCAAACGGTAATCAGTAATACTACATCCAACTGGGATAAGGGAGAATTACTTTTTGATAGGAAATTGTATAATACACAAGGGGAAAAAGTAGCATATCTATTTCAAGTTCAACAAGCAGAACGAAAACAAGGGTATCTAATTGTAGGAGTAGTTGGGGGTACATATAAGGTTTTAGAGTCTTCTAGAGAAGGTGAACATCCTTATCAGAATGTAAATAAGGATGAGAGTATTTATCAGGGGCCATTATCTTATTATAAAAAAATTTCAAGCTCTAACGAAGTTCAAAATATAACTACAAAAGAAATAAACAAAATTACTAAAATTAAACCAATTGGTAGTAGTAGATTAATGGTACAAAAGTCGGATGCAAATTTAAAAGCAATGAATATTCCAAATTATAATTATAAAAAGTTAGATGGTGTTGTTAATACTACTAATAAAAATGGAGCAATTACGGATACTCTTGCTAATATTGTGATTTACTGGACTTATAAAGGCTATCCTAATTTAAATCAAAATCATGAAAACTACGATTTTATTCATGACAATCTTAATAAATTAGTTAAAAATGACTCATCTATAGCTGTTAAAGGGCTTAAAGAGTACTTTAGTAGTATCGGAAAATATCCTTTGACTGTTAATGAGTATAGTAGTAGAGGACAAAATGGAATCAGTAATGCAGAGTTGTTTAATAAATATAAAGCAGAAATTAATGCCAATAGACCAGTCTGGCTTAATACGATGCAACACCCGTTTTATGAAAACACAGCATTAACTGGTACAGGATATGAAGAAATCTATGATCCATCAACAAATCAATGGCATCGTGTTGCAGTAGTGCATGATACAAATTCAGCTACAACATTACGCGATATATACGTTACGTGGGATTCTACGTTTACTGATGTTAAGGCCATTATTCCTGGTTAGGCATAAAAGAAAAATATTTACTATAAGCTATTCCAATTATAATACTTTTAAACTTTAAATATATTTTAAGGAGTCGAGAAAACATGAGTCTTAATAGAAAACTAAAACACGCTGGTTTAGGAATGGCATTAACACTTTCGGTAACTACGTTAATTCCAAACACATCTTTAGCAGAAACAAGTGTAAAAAAACATGAAAGTGTAAGCGAGTTGAAAACATCGGACAATATTGGAAAGATTGAGACAACGAGTATGCCAGGCCATCAAGATGTCCATTCAAAGATCATAGAAGATAATAAGGAAAAAAGAGTTGTAGAAACGTGGGATAATGAGGGGAATTATAGAGCAACATTTTATAAAGATAAAAATGAAGTAGTTACAGAAACCTTAGATAGAAATGGAGTGGTATTGTCAAAAACTTCGACCGCTCAAACGCAAGTTAAGCCTTTAAAGGATAATATCCAATATAATCGACCATCAATTGAGTTAGTTGATAGTGGACAAGACTGGTTGGGGAGGTATAAGTATTATTTCTATACAGAGAATGTATGGGTTATACAAATTCCAGGTAGAACCAAGAATCCTATTCAAAGTGCTAATAATAAGACTGATTTAGGGGCATTTAGAACGGCTGTCAATAATTTAAGAGTTGAACAGATAGGACTGACAAAAGCTATGGGTGGTGTTGCAGTAGATGCAGCTGTTGCAGTAGCTACAGTACCTACTGGATGGCCTGCTGTATTAGCGGGGTTAAAAACATTAGGTGCTGGTGCAGATGCATTAATAGCAGGCGAGAAAGTTAATAATCTTACAAAAGATTGTACTTATAACTTCCAACAGGTTTCTCTTCAATAAAATAAATACCACTGTAA
>NZ_JXIS01000148.1:0-2874 GCF_000836715.1 Bacillus sp. L_1B0_5
TGCGGCTTGATCTATGTCATAATCTGTAAGTTCTGATTGTAAAGTGTTTTTTATAGGATTTGCATAAAATGTATTAATTATTTGTTGTACTGTTTCTAATTTTTGTTTCTCTCTATCCTCTCTTATAGAACGAGTAATTGGCAGAAATTCAATTTTATCAATAAGTACTGTTGTGTTTGTATATACATCCGAACGATTAAACACAAGAGATATGTTTTGATTTGGAGCAAATTTCACCTCGTTAGAAAATTCTAAGTACTGAAAATCTTTATATTTTAAATTCGTATAATCTGTACCAGAAAAAGTGGGGTTGAGTGCCATACCCAGTTCTGCTACCCCTGGGATACTAAGATTTATAACAGCTCGTGTATTTGCGCTTCCATTTGAAGCATAACGAATTCTTATAAAATACGATTGTTGAAAATTTGAGTGTTGACATGTAATTTTGAAATGATCTTTGAAATCAATTAAATCCCCTCCTGTATGACCAGGTCCTTGAACAACCTTAGAAGCAGTCCCAAGTGAATTCGCTTTTACAGCTGGAATTTGGGTAGTTAAATGTGTATAAATTGTATTTTTAGGATCAACACTAGAGTGTGTCCAAGCAAACGTATACACTTGAGTTTTATATGTTGCAGGGATACTAAGACTTTTAATAAATGATAAAATATGACTATAGTTATCATATGTTGGAAAAAGGGTAGGGATTGCTTGATTCTCTCTTGGTTTAAGAATTGGTAACCCGAAAATATTTTTATTTACATCATAAGTTATTTGCCCAGATCCTGCTGTAAGTTCTTTCTCCAAAAGTCTAGTACCATTAGTTATAAAAAAATCCATTTTACTAATATTATTATAATCATTTAGATATTTATTATCTAAGCTTATGACATTTAATAAAAAAATATAAATATTTGTTGCCAAACCAAGAGATTTTAATTTATCAGTTACATTGTGATTTCCAAAAACACTAGATTTTTGGGATATATTATCAAGTGTGTAATGAAACATATTATAATGGCTGGTGAAAAAATTATTAGGAGTAGTTTGCGCTTTTTCATAAAAATTCAAAGAATCAAGCCAAGTAAATAAATGCGGTCTACGTGTAAGTGAATCCTCTTGATATTGAAAGTCATAATATTTATAGGGGCTTTCTTCGAAGTTAAGTACCTGATAAATTTCTCGAGTAAGTTCAGATTGGACACCTATTGGATATTTACCTACATCATAATTAGGAAAGAGTGCAACAAGATCTAATACAGCAGTAGTCATTTTTGTTCGATACGTATTGTATGTGTTCCAGTTTATATTTCCATCAAGATTACTATCAGGCGTCGTTTTAATTAAATTTAATCCTTTTTTATAAGTTGTTACACAATAATTAGTGTAATCTTCTATAGCTTTAGTCAATACTGGATAATAATCAATTGCTGTTGGCAAAGGCTCTAAATAATCGAATTGTCGATTGTTTTTTAAATACGCTTCAAATTTGACGGCTTGATTTAATACAGTCAGATGTAAGTTTGCTGCTTGTGCATAACTAGATAATACTAGTATGTTATAGTAATCGCAATCACTAGGATTAGGAGGACAAGAGTTTACAAGCTCTGGAATGACATTTTGAAAATGGTAATGAACTAGCTGGATTTGTGTCCTTACATCCTGAGTATTTTGTGGGTTTGGATTATTCTCCCATGTTTTAAGGTGATTATGATAAGTGCTGATAACATTAAACGACCTGTTTAAAATTTTATTAGCATTACTTATATATGTTGATGCTATTTCTTTTTTTATAATATTTTTAGTTTGTGTTATAAAGTCACTCCATGTGTTAGATTGGTCTTGGGCTGGAAAAAGAACTGGTATTAATGTACCAAAACCTATTAAAGCAAGTCCTAAGGGTGTTGTGAACCCGAAACCAGTCAGTACGGTCCCAACTACAATAGTATAGGCACTGAGTTCACCACTATCAATAAAAGTTTCAAAATCTCCACCATACTGCTGATTCTGTTGACACATATTGAGCCAATCTTTATAATTTGTACTTTGTAATAATTGTTTTGGACTATTTTCTATTGGATATCTTGTATAATTATTAGATATATTTAATTTTTTTTGTGAAGCATTCAATGTTTCATATTCATTTTTATTTTGATAAGGATTCATATTTGTTCCTCCCATACTCAATTTAGATACACTCTTTTTCTGTAGCAACAAAGATTATTTTAAATCATTTTTAAATTAATATGGTTTAAAAAGTACAAAATTGAAAATTATTGATTACTTTTACAAATCCTATATACATATTAATGTACCAATATAATTATTCGTAATTTATACATTTTAAAAATTTTTGCGTTAAATTTTTAAAACTTTGTATTTCATATGGTTTGTTACAAAACCTCACACAAAAATAAGAAAACCTTCTTTACAAGAATTCTTGGTATCTTTGACCCTTATGCATTTATCCTCTCCTATGTAGTAATTTCTCTTTCTTTTACACTCCAAGCTATCAAAATTTCCCTTATGCATTTTAAAGTATTCGTAATTTAAATAATCTATTCCTGTTACATTCTTTCAACAAATAACCGCGTCATTTTTTGACAATCAACCAGCCTGTTAATTTTTAAAAAAGCTATCTAATCCCCTTCAATATCCCTTTATATGCCTTTTACATCAAATAGTATAGGAACTGATGATGTTTTTTAAGCTATGGTACTGCTACCGTACAGGTTATTATTTCGCGTAAATTTATTATTTTAGGCATTTGAAACCCATTATACAAATTACTCACGTGGCATTCCACCTGGTTTGCAATGTCTGGATATTCTACGCCTTAATAACATCAAAGGTTCTGGTGCAAATAATGGACAA
>NZ_JXIS01000149.1:0-14823 GCF_000836715.1 Bacillus sp. L_1B0_5
ATATCGCGTTTCAGCGACTTTTATAATTTAACATTTATCGTTAAATCTGTCAACAACTTTTTTCTTTCGTTCCTGACGACGCTTATTAATTTACCATATTAATCATTTAATAGTCAACACTTTTTAAAAAAATGCCAAAATAATTTTATCTTGGCATGATATAAAGCTTAATAATCACTAATGCTACCACACCCGGTAGGCCTAATAAACTCGTTATTGCTGCTGTCCCCATGTTAATCGGGATATGAAAATCAAAATATGTCCCTACAACATTTACGATAAAAAGCAATGCTATTCCTAAAGTAACATGAAAAATCACCTTACCTATAAAACGTAATGGCTTAGAGGCAACACCAAAAACAAGAAAAATAAACACTAAAGTAAGAATGCCAACAATAATAATTGTAGAATTCATTTTTTCCTCCTTATAAATGACCTATACATCTATTTGTATGGGACAAGACAATAAAAAAGAACAGTTATCATAAGTGGCATCCCTTTCATATAAAGCAAATAAAGTGAAACTTTAATCAGTGGGGTGTTCATCCCCACTGATTATTAGTTGAACCAATCGGGCTTTTACGGGCAGTTGATCCCCCGCCTAACTTCTTTGCTTCCGCTAAATTTTGAGGTGGGGGTCTTACTACCCATTAATGCTTGATAAAACAACACCTCAGCATTTAACAAATAAAATAAAAAGGCCTGCTTAGAAAGCAGAACCCTTTACCATTGTTCCATTTTTACAGGACGACGCTTTGCTTCTTTCAACAAGAAGAAATATTTCGCCTCTGCTATTTTCAAAGAACAAATGACATCTTGAGATGGTTCTACACTTTGTTCGACCATCCTCTTCTGACGTAACCACTCATTCTTCACTTTTTCCAAAAGTACAATCAACTTATCGTCATACTCTTTACGCAATTTACCCTTTTTTTGAAAGAACATTTTTGTTTCTCCTCTTATACTTCTCTGCGACCTTCTAACGCTTTCGATAGTGTCACTTCATCTGCATATTCTAAATCTCCACCAACTGGCAGACCATGTGCAATACGAGTTACTTTAATGCCTGTAGGCTTTAAGAGGCGGGAGATATACATCGCTGTAGCTTCCCCTTCAATATTAGGGTTTGTTGCTAATATCACTTCTTGTACCGTTTCATCATGTAGTCGCTTTAAGAGTTGCGGGATATTAATGTCTTCCGGTCCAATTCCCTCCATAGGAGAAATCGCACCACGTAACACATGATATACACCTTGATACTCTTTCATTTTTTCCATCGCGATTACATCTTTCGGTTCTTGTACGACACAAATAACTGATTGATCTCGATGCGAATCATTACAAATATAACAAGGATCACGATCAGTAATATGTCCGCATACAGAACAATACGCTAAATCTCGCTTCGCATTTACAAGTGCTTTCGCGAAACCTAACACATCATCTTCTTTCATATCTAATACGAAAAATGCCAATCGAACCGCTGTTTTCGGTCCGATACCTGGCAACTTCATAAAACTATCGATTAGTTTTGATATTGGTTCTGGATAATGCATATATCAATATCCTCCTAGAACATTCCACCTGGTAAGTTTAAGCCTTTTGTAAATTTACCCATTGTAGAGTTTGAAAGCTCATCAGCCTTTTTAAGTGCATCATTTGTTGCAGCTAACACTAAGTCTTGTAACATTTCGATATCTTCTGGATCTACAACTTCTTCTTTAATCTTCACTTCAAGAATTTGCTTGTGACCATTTGCAATAACTGTAATCATCCCGCCACCAGCTGTACCTTCAACTGTTTTTTCACCAAGCTCTTCTTGCGCTTTCGCCATGTCCTTTTGCATCTTTTGCATTTGTTTCATCATATTATTCATATTTCCCATTCCGCCACGCATCATAATTAATTCCTCCTAATTATTATTATTCTTTTATTTCAATGAGTTCTTGTCCTACTAATTTCACTGCCTCTTCTATAAGAGGGTCTTCCTTTTTCTCCTGGCTTTCTTCAGACTCTCCACCTTCACGTTGTAAAAAGTCTTCACGGATTTTACCCCATTCACTTTTTGGAATGGCAATCATATTTAACCTTTTACTTAGCAATTCAAATAAAGCTTGTTCTACTGTATCCATAGCTTCTCGATTTTCGCTCGCCATCTTACAGTGAATCTCATATTGAAATGCCAAAACGTAAGTGTCATCTGAAGCTGCCACTGGTTCGCTATTTTCTAATAAAACAGCAAATGCTACTTTGTTATATGATTTGAGTCTTCCTAACAACTCACCCCATACAGCTTTTAATTGTTCTAAATCTTGACGCTTCGCTTGTTTTAATACTTCATTTACACGTCCGACAGGAATCTTCATACTTCCTGTTCGTACCGGTTTTGGTGTTGCACGTGTCTCTCTTACTTCCTGTTGTACACCAGCTGGCACACCGTTCTTTTTGACTTGCTCTAACTCTTTCTCCAGTTGCTGCATCCTGTTCATAATTGCTTGCAAACGATCTGTACCATTTGCTTGCATCATAAACTGTTGACACAATTGCACCATAACAACTTCTAAGAAAATACGCGGATGATTTGTCCACTTCATTTCCTGTTGTCCTTTACTAAGGGTATGAATAATCTCATAGATCACTTCCGGTTGCATTTCTTCACTCAACTTACGGAATTGATCATCTACAATTACTCGTTCCAACATATGTTCTAGTTGCGGTGAAGTTTGATATAAAAGCATATCACGATAATAGTAAATGAAATCCTCCATAAAACGAACTGGATCTTTCCCTTTACTCATCATTTCATCTATGATTTGCAATGCTCTTGATACATCATTTTCACGTATGCATTCTACTAAATTGCCTAAGTATTGCTGAGAAACAGATCCTGTTACGGCCAATACATCTTCTGTCGTAACAATCTCATCACTATAAGATATAGCCTGATCAATAAGACTAAGCGCGTCACGCATACCACCTTCAGCAGCACGTGCAACAATTTGTAATGCTTCATCTTCCACTTGCGTACCTTCATTTGTCACGACCGTTGATAATCTCTCAACAATATCATTCACTGATATTTTTCGGAATTCAAAACGCTGACAACGTGAAATAATTGTAGGCGGGATCTTATGAGGTTCTGTTGTCGCCAAAATAAAGATAACATGTCCTGGCGGCTCTTCTAAGGTTTTTAAAAGCGCATTGAATGCACCCATAGAAAGCATGTGAACTTCATCAATAATGTATACTTTATATTCTACAGCACTTGGAGCATATTTTACTTTATCTCTAATATCTCGAATTTCATCTACACCGTTATTTGAAGCCGCATCAATTTCTAATACATCTGAAATGGATCCTTGTGTAATTCCTAGACAAGAAGGACATTCATTACAAGGTTCAGCTACCGGAGCATGTTCACAGTTAATTGCTTTTGCAAATACTTTTGCAATTGTCGTTTTTCCTGTTCCCCTCGGACCAGAAAATAAATAAGCATGTGAAACTTTCTCTTGAAGAAGGGCATTTTGCAACGTTTTTGTCACGTGCTTTTGACCGACTACATCTTCGAACTTTTGCGGTCTCCATGTTCGGTATAACGCTTGGTATGACACGAAAATACGGCCTCCCTCAAAGGTTATTATCTCATTTATTATAACCCATTCTGTTTATAGATTCCAAAAGTTATTTTCTATACAAAAAACTCACCTTTATATTAAGGTGAGTTTTGTATACATATATAACTGCCGTGCACCCTCCGTCGATTACGTACCATAAGCGTTACTCAAGCAGTTAGCTCGGTTCAGGCACTCCTGCGGCACACGAGAAGACCCGCTTATTGCTGCTTCCTTCCGGACCTGACAAGGTTCACGGGGTCCCGTTGCGCAGGACCCAAACGTCAACACCACTTACTTAAGGCAGACCTTACAGCAACATAACCTCGAGAGGGGATTCGGCCTCGCTAGAGCGGATTGCGAGTATAGGGCACCGCTACCTCCCCGCTTAGCACGGCAAAGTTAAAACCAATATTCGGTTGCCTTCATTAAAGGCATTATCAGTATAACTTGTTTCTTTATAAAATGCAAATACGTTAGTTCCCCTTGTTTTTCTCTAATTTTTTCATCGCTTTTCTTTTTTTACGAAGCTCTCTAAAAAAGTTTGTTAACAACGTACCGCATTCTTCCTCTAGTACACCAGTTATTACTTCACATTGATGATTGAAACGTTCATCCGTTAAAAGATTCATCAATGTCCCTGCACATCCACCCTTCGGATCACTTGCACCATATACAACTCGCTTCACTCGTGATAAAACAATTCCACCCGCACACATTGGACAAGGTTCTAATGTTACATACAATGTTGCATCTTCTAAGCGCCATGTCCCTAATTTTTTACACGCCTCATCTATCGCTAGCAACTCAGCATGAGCTATTGATCTTTGCTCAGTTTCTCTTAAATTATGGGCAACACTAATTACCTCACCATCTAACACTATAACTGCTCCAATTGGTACTTCCTGTATTTCCTCCGCCTTTTTAGCTTCAGCTATCGCTAATTGCATAAAATAAATATCTTGATCTTGTTCCATAACATAGTCCTTTCATTACAAATAAAGTACACTTATTTCCATTTACTACACAGGGGATAACTTTTACAAATTCAATCCACCCTAAAAGAAAAAGAGAGGGATTACATATGAAAAATACCGCCTTGCTCATTATCGATATGATTAATGATTTTCAATTTTCCCACGGACCCATTCTAGCTCAAAAATGCGAAACTATAACAAACCCTATTTTACAATTAAAGAAAAAAATGAAATCCTTCGGCTATCCTATAATTTACGTTAATGACCATTATCAACTTTGGAGATCTGATATCGACCAACTTATTACTCATTGCACAAATAAATATAGCGAAAATATAATCCATAAGATTGCTCCAAGTTCTGATGATTATATTTTTATTAAACCACATTATTCTGCTTTTTATGAAACACCTTTAAATTCATTATTAGGTTATTTAAAAATAGAAAATCTAATATTAACAGGAGTTGCCGGGAATATATGTATCCTATTTACAGCTAATGATGCTCATATGAGAAATTATACATTGTATGTACCACAGGATTGTATCGCCTCTAACAACGACCAAGATAATATACATGCTTTAAAAATAATGGAAACTACATTGAAAGCAACTATAACATCGTCATCCAAAATAAAATTTAATTAATACATATATCTATTTTTTAACTTTTTATATCAAATTAACCCGCTCGCTTCCCTCTTGTGCTACAATAATTCTGTTTTGTGTTTTTAGTAGTCACGGTAAATCACTGATTGAAAGGAGGAAACAGCGTGACCGGAGTACCATTTATTACGGTTGAAGGACCAATTGGTGTTGGAAAAACTTCACTTGCGAAGGAAATTTCAACTCACATGCAACTCCACTTACTAAAAGAGATTGTTGATGAAAATCCCTTTTTAGGAAAGTTCTATGAAGACATCGACGAATGGAGTTTTCAAACAGAGATGTTCTTTCTTTGTAATAGATATAAACAGTTAGAAGATATTAACATAAAGTATTTGAATCAAAGGAAACCAGTAGTAGCGGATTACCATATCTTTAAAAATTTAATTTTTGCATCCCGCACATTAAAAGACTCTCAATATGACAAGTACATGCAAATTTATCGTATCCTTACACAAGATATGCCTGTGCCAAACGTCATTGTATATTTAACAGCTAGCCTAGAAACATTGCAAAAACGAATCGCCTTGCGCGGAAGAGAATTTGAAAAAAACATGGATCCAAATTACTTACTACAGCTCACAAAAGATTACGAAACAGCAATGGATGCTTTTAAAAAAGATCATCCAGAGATACCAGTATTGAAATTTAATGGAGACGATATGGATTTTGTAAAAAATCCTGATGATTTAAACGTCATCCTATCTGCCCTTCAAAATACTCTCTTAAAGGAGTCGAAATAATAATGAATTTAAGGCAAAAATATGATATACCCAATGATGCAGTAATCACTATTGCCGGAACGGTAGGTGTGGGTAAATCAACTATGACAACTGCATTAGCTAATGCTTTAGGTTATCGCACATCATTTGAAAAAGTAGATTCCAATCCATATTTGGACAAGTTCTATGCGGATTTCACTCGCTGGAGCTTCCACCTACAAGTGTACTTTTTAGCAGAACGATTTAAGGAACAAAAAAGAATTTTTGAGTACGGTGGCGGTTTTGTTCAAGATCGTTCCATTTACGAAGACACTGGAATTTTTGCAAAGATGCATCATGAAAAAGGTACGATGACGGAAACTGATTATGAAACATACAAAGGTTTATTTGACGCTATGGTCATGACTCCTTACTTCCCTCATCCAGACTTATTAATTTACTTAGAAGGTTCTTTCGATGATATTGTCGATCGCATTCAAGAACGTGGACGCCCAATGGAACAGCAAACACCAATTGAGTACTGGAAAGAAATGCATGGACGTTATGAAAACTGGATTAACAACTTTAATTCATGCCCTGTTTTACGATTAAATATTAATGAATACGATATTTTAAAAGATGGTGATTCAATCGAGCCAATCATTAAAAAAATTGGCCATTTTTTAAAACAAACACGTAAACTTGTAAAATAAAAAACCCGTGCATATGCACGGGTTTTCCTATTAAATTACTTCTTCTTTGTTGGAGCAATAATTTCACTCTCAGGTTTTCCTGCGTTAATACGCTGACGAACAGTACTTGTACTAATATCGTATGCTTCAGCAATCTCTTTAACAGTCATTTCTTTCCCGTTAATCACTGCCGTTAATACTTTACCTGTACGTTTTGGAGCTGCCTCTTTCTTTACAGCTGGTTTTTCAACCTTTTTTGGCGCCTCTACTTTTTTCTCAGCTTGCTTTACATCACAAGTGCAACCACAAAGTTTACGGAATGTATCATCGCTTATAATGCGTGACACATTTGCACCACTGTTTAAAATTCTATTGTTCTTACAGACAGGACATTGTACATAATATAAAGTTTTTCCATCTAAAGGAAACGTTTGTATAATAAGATCCATGTTGACTCCTTTCATATCTATGAAGATAATCATCGGAATATGAGTGTGTAATAAGGACAAAATTGCCTTACACCATACTTTATGATTGGTTTTAAAATAAAAACTCGTTACGTGTTGGTAACGAGTTCTCCAATCTCCACTTATATGCGCTGTTGTCAATTATATCTGGAGGAGGTAGAGGGATTCGAACCCCCGCGCGACTCTCGCCGCCTGTCGGTTTTCAAGACCGATCCCTTCAGCCAGACTTGGGTATACCTCCATATTGACATCAAATATAATATCAAAAGAAAAACAGTTAGTCAACCCTACTAAAATAAATTATGAGGAAAGGAAAATTTTACTTCCCCTCTCCTACATTACAGTACTGACAACGCTCATAATTACCAATCACTCATACCGATGAATGTTTAAATTTACTTAATAACTGTTTTTCCTCCCATATAAGGGCGAAGAACTTCTGGAATTATAATTGTACCATCTTCTTGTTGGTAGTTCTCTAAAATAGCTGCAACCGTACGTCCAATTGCAAGACCAGATCCATTTAATGTATGGACATGTTCTGGTTTTCCGTTTGGCTCACGGCGGAAACGGATATTTGCACGTCTCGCTTGGAAAGCTTCAAAGTTACTACAAGAAGAAATTTCACGATATGTGCCATAGCTTGGAATCCATACTTCAATATCGTATTTCTTCGCTGCTGTAAATCCTAAATCGCCTGTGCACATGCTCATAACGCGATATGGCAACTCTAATAATTGTAACACGCGTTCTGCATCATTTGTTAATTTTTCTAACTCTTCATAAGAATCTTCTGGTTTTACGAACTTTACAAGCTCTACTTTATTGAACTGATGCTGGCGAATTAAACCGCGTGTATCGCGACCAGCTGAACCTGCTTCAGAACGGAAGCAAGAACTAAATGCAGCATATCTTATAGGCAATTGCTCTTTATTTAAAATCTCATCACGATGCATATTCGTTACAGGTACTTCAGCCGTTGGAATTAAGAAATAGTCTTCACTTTCAATACGGAATGCATCTTCTTCAAACTTTGGAAGTTGTCCTGTTCCTGTCATACTTGCACGGTTTACCATATATGGAGGTAATACTTCTTCATATCCATGCTCATCAGTATGAAGATCCAGCATAAAGCTAATTAAAGCACGCTCTAATCTTGCACCAGCACCTTTGTAAAATACGAAGCGGCTTCCTGTTACTTTCCCAGCGCGTTCAAAATCTAAAATTCCTAAATCAGTAGCAAGATCCCAATGTGGCTTTGGTTCAAAAGTAAATTCTTTCACGTCTCCCCAAGTACGCGCTACTACATTATCATCCTCTGTTTCACCGACTGGAGCAGACTCATGAGGGATATTTGGAATAGATAACATTAATCTTTCTAAGTCTTCTTCAACTGTGCGAAGTTCGTTATCAAAATCCTTTACTTTTTCTCCAACCTCACGCATTTCTAAAATTAGAGCTTCTGCATCTTTCTTTTCGCGCTTTAATACAGAGATTTGTTGAGATACTTCATTACGTTTACTTTTTAATTCTTCTGTCTGAACAAGTAGTTCTCTTCTTCTCGTATCCAGTTCTTCAAAACGTCCGAAATCAGTTAGATCTTCACCTCTATACTGTAATTTCGCTTTTACTTCTTCAAAGTTTGTACGTAAAAATTTAATATCAAGCATTATATACTCCTCCTTTTATTTTATAAAACACAAAAAACTCCCGTCCCTATATAAAGGGACGGGAGTTAACCCGCGTTGCCACCCTAGTTGAAAGCATTACCGCTTTCCTCTCAAGTAGAAATAACGGCCCTTCACCGGGAATGCTTACTAATCCAAAAGATGTTCCACATTCCATTCCAGGATGGATTCACAAACTGTTTCTATCGATTTCCACCAACCATCGACTCTCTATAAGAAACAACATTTGTTACTATTTCCTATCAACACGCTTATTTTATAAAATTGTTACCATCAATTTACTATAATCTTATACAAGTTGCAAGTTACTTATACAACTTTTTTCATTTTCGCTTCTTTTACCATTTCAACAAAGTATGCTGTTACACGATGATCATCTGTTAATTCCGGATGGAATGAAGCAGCTAAAAACTGATCTTGCCTTACCGCTACCATTCGGTCACCATGCTTAGAAAGCACTTCAACATTATCAGCTACTTCTACAACATACGGCGCACGGATAAATACACCAACGAAGTCTTCACCCACGCCTTCAATTGAAAGCGCAGCTTCAAAACTATCCTTTTGGCGCCCGAACGCATTGCGCTCAACTGTAATATCCATAGCACCAATATGTGCTTCTTCATAGCCAATAAGTGTTTTCGCAAGAAGAATCATCCCTGCACATGTACCAAACATTGGTTTACCAGACTTTGCAAATGTGCGAAGTGGTTCCATGAAAGCATACTTATCAATAAGACGGCGCATTGTTGTACTTTCACCGCCTGGTAAAATAAGACCATCAATCTCTTCAAGTTGCTCTATACGCTTTACAACAACAGCTTCTGCACCACTTGCTTCAACTGATTTTATATGCTCACGAACTGCACCTTGAAGACCTAGTACACCGATTTTCACCATTTTAAAGTTCTCCTTTAATTACCATCCACGCTCTTGCATGCGTTGTTCTGGTAATAACGTTGAAATTTCGATACCCTTCATTGCATTACCTAACCCTTTAGAAAGGCTTGCAATTAGTTCATAATCTTCATAATGAGTCGTTGCTTCAACGATTGCACGTGCAAATCTCTCTGGGTTTTCTGATTTGAAGATACCAGATCCAACAAATACCCCATCAGCACCAAGTTGCATCATTAATGCTGCATCTGCTGGTGTTGCTACACCACCTGCCGCAAAGTTTACAACTGGTAAGCGACCAAGACGTTTAATTTCAAGTAATACTTCGTAAGGAGCACCAGTATTTTTTGCATATGTCATTAACTCATCTTCACGTAGACTCGCAACTTGACGGATTTCTGCATTGACTTGGCGCATATGACGCACTGCCTCTACAATGTTTCCTGTTCCTGGTTCACCTTTTGTACGAAGCATAGATGCACCTTCTGCAATACGACGTGCAGCTTCTCCGATATCACGACAACCACATACAAATGGAACTGTGTAATCACGTTTATTTAAATGGTATACTTCATCAGCAGGAGTTAATACTTCACTCTCATCGATATAGTCTACCCCTAATGATTCTAATACACGTGCTTCTACAAGGTGACCGATACGGCATTTTGCCATAACCGGAATTGACACTGCACCCATAACTTCTTCAACGATTGTTGGGTCTGCCATACGAGAAACGCCACCTGCTGCACGAATGTCTGCTGGTACACGCTCTAATGCCATAACGGCAACTGCGCCTGCCTCTTCTGCAATTTTTGCTTGTTCAGCGTTAATTACGTCCATAATAACGCCGCCTTTTTGCATTTCTGCCATTCCACGTTTTACACGCTCTGTCCCTGTTACATTTGTCATGTACAAAAACCCCCCTAGGTGAATTGCTTTCCCCCGTTAAAGGCGAAAATTAAGAATACTCTTACATTCTACCACTAACTATCAGATGCTTGTCTACTACTTTTTCATAAAGTCGGTATGAAAAATAGGAATAAAAAAAAAGCCCCTACCATGAGGAGCTTCTAAAACCAACCTTTTACTGTATCAACAGCACTATTCCACATACCACTAAAGAATGAACCAATTCCGCGCATAGCACGAGTAAACCAGTTTGCTTCTTCTACTTCAGATGTTGTTACAAGATCCACTTGCAACGACTTACCAGTTAAAAATCCAGGGTCGTTTGTATCTTTTGGCGTAATTACCATTTGACCAAGCGCAGCTCCCTTTTTAATAGGTGCTTCTTGCCCCTTACTTGATTCTTTTAATTCTGTTTTATAAACATCTTTACTTCCTTTTGGCACTGGAAGTGAAATAGCCTGTTTCGTTTGAACTGCTACATCTTTATCTTTCGCATTTTCTACTCGTACTGTTTCTTGTCCTTTTACTGAAGAACCTTTTTTATACATTTGTTTCACTTCAAAGTTAGCAAATCCATAATCATATAGCTTCTTTGTTTCATCAAAACGTGCTGTATGAGAACTTGTTTTAATAACTACAGAAATAAAACGCATACCGTTTCTTTCAACCGTACCAGTGAAGCAATCTCCTGCTTCTGGAGTTGAGCCTGTTTTCAGACCATCTACGCCATCATATTCTTTAACTAAGCCCTTTAACATCCAGTTCCAGTTTGACATTGCAAACTTCTCTTTTTCTGGACGGAATTCTTTTTTAGGAATTTTTGCTGTATCTAATACTTTTGGATAATCTTTAATTAAATGTTGTGCTAAAGTTGCAACATCCTTTGCAGACATTTTATTTTCTTCATCCGCTGTTGTTCCTTCAGGATGCATTCCCTTTAAATCTTTATTCGTTAAACCTGTAGAATTGACAAATTTATAATTTTTCAATCCTAGTTCTTTCGATTTATCATTCATCATTTTTACGAAATCTACTTCTTTACCTGCAATTGCTTCTGCTAATGCAATCGTTGCACCATTTGCAGAAAAGATTGCCATTGCCTCATATAACTCTTTTACTGTATAAGAGCCACCATTTTCTAATGCAACATTTGATAATGAAGCATCTTGTGAAACCTTATATGCATATTCAGAAACCTTAATTTTCTGGTCCCACTTAAGTTTTCCTTTATCCACTGCTTCGTGAACTAAATATTCACTCATCATCTTTGTCATACTAGCGATGGATAATAATTCATCTGCATTCTTTTGATATAAAATTTTTCCAGAATTCGCTTCTACTAAAATTGCCGCACCTGCTTCAATGTTTAAAGCGGCTCCTGTTTCAGCTGATGCATTGCTATATGGCATAAAAATGCTACAAGCTAGTGTAAGCACTGTTACCAAAGCAATGAATCTTTTGCAAAACATACCTTTCACTTTTGCTACCCCCAATATCTATGTACTCACATAACCGTTATTCTAACATAATCAAAAAAAAATAGACAGAGATATCAAATCTCTGTCTATTTGTATATAAGACATTATAATGAGTAGTTTGGAGCCTCTTTTGTAATTTGTACGTGATGAGGATGACTTTCACGTAAGCCCGCACCTGACATACGAATGAATTGTGCATTTTCGCGTAAGAATTCTAAATCCTGTGCTCCGCAATATCCCATACCTGCACGTAAGCCACCAACTAATTGGTGAACTGTATCCGCTAAAGGTCCTTTATATGGTACTCGTCCTTCAATACCTTCTGGGACAAGTTTTTTATTTCCTTCTTGGAAGTAACGATCTTTACTTCCTTTTTCCATCGCACCGACAGAACCCATACCACGATACACTTTAAATTGACGACCTTGGTAAATTTCAGTTTCTCCAGGACTTTCGGCAACACCAGCAAACATACTACCTAGCATAACAACATGTGCTCCTGCTGCTAAAGCTTTAACCATATCACCAGAGTACTTAACACCGCCATCAGCGATAACTGGAATACCGTGTTTACGAGCTTCCGTTGCACAATCATAAACTGCTGTTAATTGTGGTACACCAACACCAGCTACAACGCGTGTTGTACAAATAGAACCTGGTCCAATACCAACTTTAACTACGTTTGCACCAGCTTCAATTAATGCTTTCGTTGCTTCAGCTGTAGCAACATTTCCAGCGATAATATTTAATGATGGATATTTAGCACGAACTTCTTTTACCTTATCAATAACACCTTTAGAATGCCCATGAGCTGTATCAAGTACAATTGCATCTACACTAGCTTTTACTAATGCATCAATACGAAGCATAGCATCAGCTGTTACACCAACTGCTGCTCCAACTAATAAGCGTCCTTGCTTATCCTTAGCAGAGTTTGGGAATTCAATTACTTTTTCAATATCTTTTATTGTAATAAGCCCTTGTAATACACCGTTATTATCAACAAGAGGGAGTTTTTCAATTTTATACTTTTGTAGGATCTTTTCAGCTTCTTCCAGTGTAGTACCAACTGGAGCTGTAATTAACTGTTCTTTTGTCATTACGTCAGAAATTTTGATTGAGTAGTCTTGGATGAAACGCATATCACGGTTTGTAATAATACCAACTAATTTTCGCTCATCTAAATTATTTACAACCGGTACACCTGAGATACGATATTTTCCCATAAGATGTTCTGCATCATATACTTGATGTTCTGGAGTTAAGAAGAAAGGATCTGAAATAACGCCGCTTTCAGAGCGCTTTACTTTATCAACTTGCTCGGCTTGTTGCTCAATAGACATATTCTTATGAATAATTCCTAAACCACCTTGGCGAGCCATTGCAATAGCCATGTCAGCCTCTGTTACTGTATCCATTCCTGCACTAATTAACGGGATGTTTAGCTGTAAGCTTTCAGATAAAACTGTTTTAACACTTACTTCTCTTGGTAATATATCTGACCTAGCTGGTACAAGTAATACATCATCAAAAGTCAAACCTTCTTTAACAAATTTAGATTCCCACATAATTGTTCCCCCTATGATACCAGAAATTATTATTAGTAGCTTATCAATTGGTTAAAATACTGTCAAGGACGTATATATATGTTAGAATTTTTAGACAATAAAAGGAGCGTAATATATGCATCAAACATCTTGTACTTGGCAGCAGTTAAGTTTCTTTTTTTCATCTCAAAACGTACAACGTTATCTTGCCCGTTGTTACGAAAAATCCTCTATTCAGGATGCCGAAAAAAAAAGTTTTGAAAATTGTTATCCCTTTATTTATTACTTAGAACACGGGAAAAATTATTATGAATTATATAAGACAGCTCCATTTTCCATTCAACCAATGTTGTTATTTTATGGAATTAGTCAACTTTTTAAAGCATGCTTACTAACCATTGATCCTAACTATCCTGAATCCACTACTGTTTTAGCTCATGGTGTTACAACTCGCAAACGAAAAAAACAAGGGTATCAATTTTTAGAAGATGAGGTCAAGATACAAAAAAATGGATTGTTTACTCATGTTGCAGAACAACTGTTTCACATGAAACACTTAGAAGCAGAAAAATTTAACATGTTAGAACTAATGGGAAATATTCCAGAATTACAAAATTTATTTCGCTATAGTCAAAAAGGATCAACTTTATATAAAATCGATTCAACAATTAAAAATGAGCTCTCCTTTTCAGTCAACCTACTAGATCGATTACATATGACTAAAGAGAGATTTTCTCGTTACATTGAAACATCTTGTAAGCATTTATCAATGCAATACGTACCTGAGAAAACTAATGAATCGAATTTACTTTTTACGGCGCCCGTTCAGTCATGGAATCCTATATACAGTACTCCTTTATACTATGAACAGCTTACTGATACTTATTATTTACCACTTACGACTGATCCTAGAAATCCTAAGCCAGTATTACCTGAACTCCTCGTTCATTATTTATTGCTCTATAATTTAAGCATGATTTCTAGGTATGAAACAGATTGGTGGTATGACTTACTTGGAAGCTATGGCTCTGAAGATTATCCATTTATTTATCAATTTCTTAATATTTCTGCTCAAAAAATCCCTTACTATATTTCATCATTTTTACTAACAGAACCTAACCTATTTCATGGGAAATAAAAAAACACAAGTCAAAAGACTTGTGTTTTTAGTTGCTTGGCGACGTCCTACTC